>JAIOQL010000549.1 GCA_021413405.1 Leptospira sp. | reverse complement strand
ATATCTCCACCACCCATCCACGGAGGAATACTTTCGAGAATTTCTTCTTTCCCGTAAAGAACTCCGACACCTGTTGGGCCAAGCATCTTATGTGCAGAGAAAGCATAAAAATCAACATCAAGATCTTTTAAATTCGTCCGGAGATGAGATGCTCCCTGGGCTCCGTCCACAACGATGATTGCGCCCACTTCGCGGGTTCGTTTGATTATCGGTTCAAGGTCGTGTATCGTACCCGTCACATTGGACATTTGTGACACAGCAACAATTTTTGTCCTATCAGTAATGATTTTATCGAGACCTGAAAGATCAAGGGTGGAGTCTTCGTTCACCGGGATAAATTTGAGAATTGCATTTTTCTCCCGGGCAAGCATGTGCCATGGAACGAGATTCGAGTGATGGTCAAGTTCTGTTAGAACAATTTCATCACCGCGTCCAACATTTGCTCTTCCCCAGGTTTGCGCAACAAGGTTGATACTTTCCGTAGTATTCCGCGTAAAAATCATCACCTTGGCACATTTCGCACCAAAAAAAGAAGCAATCCGGATTCTGGCGCGTTCATACAATTCGGTGGCATGTTGCGAAAGCTGGTAGACCCCGCGATGAATATTTGCATTTTCTTCTTTGTAATAACGGTCAATAGCATCGATCACCTGGAATGGTTTTTGTGAACTGGCTGCGCTATCGAGGAACACCAGGGGTTTTCCGTTCATCTTGGTATTCAGAATCGGAAAATCGGTTCTTAGCCTGTATGGATCAAATGTCATATATTCAGTCCTCTAACTCCACTTCTACATCTTCTCCGGCCACCCTGACTTTTAAAGTAGGCAGTGGGGATGTCGCCGGCATGCACAAAACCTTTCCATCCCTGACATTGAATTTTGCAAAATGTCTCGGGCAGGTGATCACATCACCTTCGAGCTTTCCACCGGAAATAATTTCTCCGTCATGAGTGCAAAGATCCTCAAAAGCAAAAATTTCCCCGCCCAGGTTCACAAGCCCTATGCGGATAAATTTCGTTTCAATGGATTTAACTTTTCCCTCTGCTATCTCGCTTTTCTGCGCAATTTTTTTAAAATAACCCATAAAATCAGGAAGGCTGTGACAGCTTTTCCTCCACATAAAGACGCAATTCCCCTGCAATTCTCTCAGAAGGGATCAGGTCAATAATTTCAGACAAGAATCCTTCTACAATCATAAACCTTGCCTCTTCATCACTTAGACCTCTGGAATTCAGATAAAAAAGCTGATCTTCTGCGACCTCCCCCATGGTCGCTCCATGAGAGCATTTAACATCATCTGAAAAAACCTCGAGTTTGGGAATTGCCTCTGCTCTGGCTGTTTTTTTGAGTATCAGGTTATTGTTTATCTGCGACGCATCTACATGCCGGGAAGATTTCGGGATCATCAGGTTACCGGTAAAGATATGATGCGCCTTATCAGTCACTACGGCCTTGATTTTAAGATGGCTCGCTGATCTTCCCTCTATATGATTTATACTGACATCCACATCCTGGAATTCCCGTTTATTAAACACTCCCGTTCCATAGGTATTTGTCAGTGAACCAGTACCTTTCAAATCAGATGATATGAAAGTTTTTCCTTTGTATCCGCCCAGGTTGAAATAGAAGCAATTTGAAACTGAATTTTCTTTAAGTTCACTTCTGATATTCCGGAAATGGATTACTGAATTTCCAAATTTCTCCTGTGTTATGTAACCGGAAGATGCGCCTGGCTCCAGGTAGATCTGTGTCAATGGACAGATAAATCTGAGATCTTCCGTAGCCGGTACCGAAAAATTTTCGGAGACCACAAATTTGGTAAATTTTTCTGCAAATATAATTGTGAGCGGGCAGGACATCAGGGAAGTGTCATGCATCAGATGATCAAGTTGTATTTCTTTCTCAAGAACCGAATTTTCTTTTATGTGAACAAAAAGTCCGGGGCTGAAAAAGCAAAGTGAATATAGGACAAAGAAATCATTCAGGTGATTGTTCAGAAGTGTATATAATTTCTTTTCAACAATTTCCTTTTCTTTTTTCCCGAGATAGTTGAAATACGTTACCGAATATTTATCACTCCCGCGTTCATTGGAGCGGATGCTTGCAAGGGGCTCGATGTTGGCAGGAAATTTTTTGATATCAAAGTTCGAAAAAGAAATTTTCCTCCACGCCTCGAGTGCAGGCGAAGGAAACGGAACAGAGAGAAGTCTATTGAATACTTTTTGACGGAAGACGCTGATCCAATCTGGTTCGTCAATCTCACCAACAAAAGGAACGTATATGTCTCTGAGTTCTACAATTCCTTCAGCAGGTTTTTTGATTTTCATAAAAGTTCAACCAGTGACCCAGTCATAGCCTTTTTCTTCCAGTTTGAGAGCAAGTTCCCTGTCACCAGTCAGAACTATTTTCCCGTCAAAAAACACATGAACAAAATCCGGAACAGTATAATTTAACATCCGCTGGTAGTGAGTGATAAGCAGAATTGATTTATCTTCAGATTTGAACCTGTTTATCCCTTCTGAAACAATCCTCAAAGCATCTATGTCGAGTCCGGAATCAGTTTCATCGAGAATTGCAAGTTTCGGTTTTATCATTGTCAATTGCAGAATTTCGTTCCTTTTTTTTTCACCGCCGGAAAATCCATCATTCACATATCTTGAAACGAAAGAATCATCCATTTTGAGAAGAGCCATCGCTTCTTTGAGTTCCTTCCGGAATTCTTTCACCGGAATATCTTTTGAGCGGATTGATTTCAGAATTGTTCTGAGGAAATTTGCAATTGTTACCCCGGTGATTACTGTAGGATATTGGAAACAGAGAAAAATTCCTTTCCTTGCCCGCTCATCAGGTTTCCATGAAAGAACCGATTCGCCTTCAAAAAGGATCTCTCCTGAAGTTATGCGATATCCTGGATGACCCATGAGTACATTGGAAAGGGTACTCTTTCCTGAGCCGTTTTTGCCCATGATTACATGAACCTCACCCTTGTTTATGGTAAGATTCACACCTTTGAGAATTTCTTTGTCCTCGATCGAAACGTGCAGATCTGTTATTTTTAAAAGTTCAGACAATTTGTATGGACTCCTGTTTTACTAATTGCGGGAGACATATTGTTTGCAAAGTATTATAACCATATTTTTCCCGTCAGAACCGGCGGCAAGAACAGAAAACAGTTCAGACCCAGTCTATTCGGGCCATCAGTACAATCGTCTCTGAAAGAGAAAATGTGAATATAACGTATTTCTTCTGAGACTGGATATCATAAAGCTGATCCGTCACACCCCATTTCTTGTGATAGTGATACCGTTCGGCTTTGTGCTGAATAAAATAGGGTTTCCATGCAAAATTGTTTCCAATATCCGAAACAATTTCTTTCCAATCCCCGGTATCCTTTCTTTCAAAGGTTGGAGATAACTGATACCCGTGCAGATCACAAACGATCACGCTTTTTATTTCGGGAGGAAGCACTTTCAGGGTCTGGAAAACCGGCTCGTACAATGCATCCTCTTTGACATCGTGGATCCCGTCGAATATTTCAGAAAGAGAATCGATAATCGCCTGTTCTTTCTGGCAATTCTGAACGAGTTCCAGAAACCGTAGACCGCTGAACTTCTCCAGGATCACTTTCAGATTTTTTGAGAACTGAGATTTATTCTGGAATTCCTTTGTAGCCTTTGAAAAATAAAACCCTTGCAGAAGACTCGATCCCATCGAAAGTGCAAGTGTGAGTTCTTCTTCTGTTTCGATTCCTTCGAAAAGCAATTCCGATCCTAATTTCAGAGACATTTCGGAGATAGCATTTAAAACCTGTCTGAATGAATTCCGGTTCAGACTCTCCCGCATTATATTGATATCTACTTTTATTATATCAGGATGAATGTATCCGATC
>JAIOQL010000548.1 GCA_021413405.1 Leptospira sp. | reverse complement strand
GCAATGGGAATGCGTCACTACGATGTTCAGCTGATGGGTGGGATTGCTCTTCACTGGGGAAATATAGCTGAAATGAAAACAGGTGAAGGAAAAACTCTGACCTCCACTCTTCCCGTTTATCTGAACTCTCTTGCCGGACATGGAGTACATCTCGTTACAGTGAACGATTATCTTGCAAAACGGGATGCGAACTGGATGCGCCCGATCTATGAATTCCTCGGAATAACAGTTGGCGTAATACAGCATGATATGGAGCACGAAGAAAGACAGGTTGCATACGGTGCTGACATCACATACGGAACAAACAATGAATACGGGTTTGACTATCTTCGTGACAACATGGTTTCGCACAGGGATCACAAAGTGCAAAGGGAACATTTTTTTGCAATCGTTGACGAAGTGGATTCGATCCTGATTGATGAAGCGAGAACTCCTCTCATCATCTCCGGGCCAACTGATGAAACAACAGATAAATATGTAAAACTCAACAAGATCATCCCGAAACTCTCCAAGGGTACGGATTATGAAGTCGATGAAAAGGCGCGTAACGTACTATTGACCGAAACAGGCGTTGCAACTGTAGAGCGGATTCTGGGCGTTGAAAATCTTTACTCACCGGAAAATGTGGAGCTCGTTCATCACGTCCACCAGGCACTGAAAGCCCACAACATTTTCCAGAAAGATGTGGATTACGTCGTCCAGGAAGGTGAAGTGATCATTGTCGATGAATTCACTGGCCGTCTTATGACCGGTAGAAGATATTCTGACGGTCTCCACCAGGCCCTCGAAGCAAAAGAAAATGTGACAATTGCAAAAGAATCTCAAACACTTGCATCCATTACTTTTCAGAATTATTTCCGTATCTACAACAAACTTTCCGGAATGACAGGTACTGCGGATACAGAAGCTGAAGAGTTTGCAAAGATCTATAAACTGGATGTAATTGTTATTCCTCCAAATCTGAAAATGAGACGTATCGATAATGCTGACCGGGTCTATCGCACTGGCAGGGAAAAATACATTGCGATTGTCCAGGAAATCAAACGGCTTTATCTGAAAAAGCAACCTGTCCTCGTCGGAACGATTTCGATAGAGAAATCGGAACTCCTTTCAGGAATGCTTGCCAAAGAAGGATTGCCGCATAACGTATTAAACGCAAAATTCCATGAAAAAGAAGCCCAGATAATTGCAGATGCCGGAAAACCAAATGCAATCACAATTGCTACAAATATGGCCGGCCGTGGAACGGACATTGTTCTTGGGGGATCGAAAGTGCCAGATGCTTCGACGCAGGAATCAGAAAAATGGGCCTCAAGACACAACGAAGTCATCGACGCTGGCGGTCTTTTCATCCTGGGAACAGAACGGCATGAGGCAAGACGCATCGATAACCAGTTGCGCGGACGATCCGGAAGACAGGGAGATCCGGGGGAAAGCAGGTTCTATTTATCTCTCGAGGATGATCTCATGCGGATATTCGGATCTGACAGGATCTCGAACATCATGCAGAAACTGGGTATGGAAGAAGGTCAGGAAATAGAGCACAAAATGGTAAGCAACGCAATTGCACGGTCGCAAAAGCGTGTGGAAGGCCACAACTTTGATATCAGAAAGCATCTCCTCGAATATGATGATGTGATGAACAGGCAAAGAGTGTTCATCTACAAACTCAGAAATGACATTCTGAATAAAGAAGATATTTCCGGAATTATTCATGGCTGGATGGAAGAAGTCATAGAAGCCCAGATTTTGATCCATTGTGAAGGAAACAATCCGCAAAGCTGGGATCTTGATTCTCTGAACGAATGGCTTCATTCAGTAAACCTTGATATTACCGTCAATGCAGATGATTTTAATAAGGGAAAAGCACAGCTTGCTCTTTTTGACAGCCTTTCAGAAAAAGCAAAAAATCTATTCACGGCTAAAATTGAATCTGTCGGAAAAGAAGTCTGGGCCCAGCTTGAACGGAATATATTCCTCGATATCCTCGACCATAGATGGAAAGAACATCTCTATGTAATGGATCATCTGCGGGAAGGAATCTGGACTGTCGGATATGGAGAGAAAAACCCTCTTGTGGAATATAAACTGCAGGGCTTCAAGATTTTTGATCTGATGGTAGACAATCTGAAACAGGAGATAATCACTTTCCTGTTCAAAGTAGAATTGACAGACGGTTCAAAGATCAAAGAAGAAAAAGCAGAATACCGCAAAATTGGTGAGGAATCTCACGGAGACATGAATATGTTTGGCGGAGCCGGAAGTGAACAGGGTGGCGGCCTCCCGGCAGATCTGGCCAGGCGGAAAATTGATGCAAACACGTCTAATAGTGCAGGCGGGTCTTCTGAAAGAAAAAGCAGTCGCAGAAAAAAGAAATAAATATAATGAAAAAAATCCCAGAATTGTTAATGCCTGCCGGGAATCCGGAAAAGATGGAAACTGCTTATCTGTTTGGTGCAGATGCTGTTTATTGCGGTGTTCCACGTTATTCCCTCCGGGCCAGAGAAAACGATTTCAGGATGGAATCATTGAAATCTGCAGTGGAAATTGCTCATTCAAATAATAAGAAAATTTATTTTACTGTAAATGCAATTCCAAGGAATTCTAAAGTTACAACCTTTCCAAAATACCTTTCCGAAATGGCTGCTTTGAAACCTGATGCGTTCATTATGGCTGATCCAGGTCTGATTTATCTTACACGCGAACTTCACCCTGAAATCGATGTCCATATTTCAGTCCAGGCCAACACAATGAATTTTGCTGCGGTGAAATTTTGGCAAAAACTCGGGGCAACGAGAGTTATCCTTTCGAGGGAAGTCAGCATCTCAGAAGTCGCAGAGATAAAAAATGAAGTTCCTGACATGGAACTGGAAGTTTTTGTTCACGGTGCAATCTGTATCGCACACAGCGGCCGTTGTTTTATGAGCAATTACTTCACGAACAGGGATGCAAACCAGGGATCCTGTAACAATGCATGCAGAGATAAATACAAGGTTTTCGTAACAAATCCACGGCAAAATGATGAAATGATGGAACTACAGGAAGATGAAGACGGAACTTATCTCATGAATTCCAAAGATCTCCGGGCTATCGAATTTCTCGAAGACATTGCAAAAGCTGGTGTAGATTCTGTGAAAGTGGAAGGCCGGACAAAGAGCGAATACTATGTAGCCCTTGTATCAAAAGCCTACAGGAAGGCACTGGATGACATCCGGGACGGAAACCCGTTTGACAGAAACCTTCTTGTGGAGTTGGACAAAATTGCATCGCGGAAATATTTTTCAGGATTTTTGACAAAAGGAATGGAAGAAAGAGTTCCGGAAGAAGAAAGAGACTTTCAAAATTATGTTGATGGTTCAAGCTCCATACAAACCCAAATGTTTATGGGAAAAGTCAAAGAAATAAATGAGGATGCAGATCTTGTCACAGTTGATATAAAGAACAGAGTTAAAATTGGAGATAAAATAGAAGTGTTTCTACCGGGAGAAATAAATACCAAACATTTCCTGATTTCAGAGATTATTTACAAACAGGAAAATAAAGAAGTCATCAGCGGAGGCATTTCCGATGTGCAACTGAAGGTCCCGTTCAACATTCCAAAAAATTCATTTTTCAGTATTGTAACGTAAAATGAAACCAGTATTTACATACCTTTGCTTTACCTCATTTCTTTTTCTCCTCCATTGTGCATCTGAGCAAAAAGTTCAGGTCGACGAAAACTTTTATAAAGATTGCATGCAAACAGTCGCGGACAAAGCTAAATGCGATGCTCTCGTCAAAAAGACAGAGGATAGGGAAAAGGAAAAAGAAGCACAAACAGTAAAGCTGACAGAAGAACAAATGCAGGGATTAAAACTGCGCAGCGATGTGAAAAGCGTTCTTTATGGAAAATCAAAACTTTATGTAGTCAACTATCTCGGGGAGCCGGATGAAAGATCAGGTGGAAGTACCGACCTGGAATATTTTATCTATAGACGGCCAGTAGCCCGCTACAGCCCTGAACACGATCCGGACATTGAGATTATTGTCCAATTTCGACGTGGTTTTGTGAATAGAGTCAATCATACACCGCCACCGACGACCCCTAAAACCATTATGAATGTATTTGGGGATCGTCCAAGAGAAAAGAAACCGGAAAGTAAGTGACAGAAAAATTATAAGTAATTCCCGCAAATCCCATTGAAAAGCTGTTTATGTCTCGCAAATTCTGAAAAAATGCTTTTGTTTGGACAAGTAGGTGTCGTTTTGCTTAATTTTTAAGCAGCAATTCTAAAAAATTTATTTAGTTAATATATTTACCATTTAGATAGTGCAAATATTCTACAATATGTGGTGAATTGTATCCAGAATGCTCTCTTTATAACCATTCTAAATTAAACTGTATGGTTGGCACACCTTTTGCTTAATAGTAGGAAAAGTGAGGAGTGAATATGAATAGAAAACTAAGACAATTATTTTGTATTACACCCATACTATTCATCATTTCAGGGGGGTCGCTTATCGCGCAAGCTGCAAAGCCTGCGGCACCAGCAGCAGCTGTAAAACCAGTCGCTGCTCCAGAGAAAGCGAAAGAGCCTGAAAAGAAATGGTATGATAAGGTTAATTTTTCGGGCTACGTTGATGTGTATTATAACTACACATGGAACAACAGGCAGGGATCAACACAGGATACACAAGGAACCTTCCATACCTATAACAAGCAGTTTGCTGTGAATGCAGTAAAACTCGCTGTGGATAAAGTAGCGGAAAAAGACAGTCCTTGGGGAATGACACTCCATATGCAAAACGGACAGAACATAATGTATCAGGAAAGGCCGTATCAAACGACCAACTCTATTTACAATATGCAACTTTTGCAACAGGCATATGTATCTTATTACCTTCCATTAATGAAAGGTCTGGTAATTGATGCAGGAAAAATGGCTACCCACATTGGGAATGAGGTGCTGGACTCGAAAGATAACCAGGCATACACCATTGGGTATATATTCTTCAATACAATC
>JAIOQL010000547.1 GCA_021413405.1 Leptospira sp. | reverse complement strand
GTTCCGTCTCCCTGATTGATCGAGAAAATATAATATCTGGCATCCGCTGTGCCATATCCATAGAGGAACTTGCCTTGTGGATCAATTGACAGATTATCAATCCGAGTTCCTCGGGGATATGTTGTCGATACCGATAGAAATCCAGTCGATTGATCTATCGAATGCAGAGCAAACATCGCTGTGGACGTAGGATTATTTCCGTCCAAATTTACAGTGTAAATGTATTTCCCAGAAGGGTGCACAGCTAGGTTCCAGTTTCTTTCGGTTCCTGGGAAGGCGGTGCCACCGTTTAAATTTGTGAGCCCGCCGGTTCCCTGATTGATTTGAAATCCCTGAATGTTAACCGTAGTTGTATTCATGATATACAGGAAATTTCCAGTGATATCTGTTTTCATATCTGTCACCCAAAACATAGCCGTTGGAGAAGGGAAAGAACCTCCAATCTGAGTGAGGGCACCTGTTCCAGAGTTTATCGAATAACCATAAACAGCGTCTGTAGAGTTTACGGCTACATATAGAAATTTTCCGGATGGATCCATTGCCAATGCGTCCGTGTTACTTCCAATACTAAAAAGGGTATTGTTCCCTAGAGGGGTAAGCAACCCGGTATTTTGATCGATTGAAAATTTAGTGACATCGTCGCTCGAGTAATTGAGCCAGTATAAAAAATTACCACTTGGATGGAATTTCATATCGCTGGGATTGGCATCCGCGGAAAATGTCGGCGTAGATAAAGGATTGAGAATACCTGTTCCGGAATCGACGCTAAAACCGTGAACTTCTCCTGCATCGAATCCCATCGGATCGCCAGGGATGCGACCGAATCTGTTAATATAAGCATATTTTTTGGAAGGATGTAATTGCATTTGACCCGCACTGAATCCCAAGTCGAAGGGCGAGCCTGAAATAGGTGTAAGTGAACCCGTCGATGGATTCATTTTCTGAATTTCAATGAATGTTGAATTAACATTGAAATACGCGAAATACCGATAAACCGTGAATGTATCCGTGCTAGTTGCGCTACCTAGATTTGTTTCTACTTTAATTGTTCCTGATTTTGCATTTTGCGGAACCACTACAGTCAGGCTTTTCAGTGATGCAGAAGCGACAGTAGCTTTCACTGAACCACCAAATGTCACAGTGTTCTTCGAAACATTAGAATAGAAATTATCTCCACTGATAGTGATGGATTCATCTTCTCCTGCATT
>JAIOQL010000005.1 GCA_021413405.1 Leptospira sp. | reverse complement strand
TTTTGGTTTCCCCAAAACAACAAACTCCGGAAGTTCAATTTTTCTTTCATTTCCTGAATTGTCTGCGGCCAGAATCGTAAGCTGGAATTTCCCTTCCTGTGTGAGCTGAATAGGTTCTGCATAAAATTCAAACGGCCCGTTGTTTATCGAATACTTGACAAATTTCAGACCTGATAGCTGATCAGAGGCCGTGAATTCAAAAAAACTATTTTGCTTAAGATACCTGTTCTCAACCGCAGAAGTCAGAATTCTCACTTCCGGAAGAGTTGTGTCATGAATAAGAAAAAAACCTGTTTCCTTTTCATTTCCAAGATTATCTGAACTCCGGATCTTAAATTCAATATTTTTCCCTGAGAATTCAGGCGGAACTGTAATTGACTCATTGCTTTGAAGCCCGGTGAATCTCGGAGGCTCGCTTCGGGAAAGAATAAATGCATATTCGAGCGTCTTAACACCACTCCCTGCATCATTTGCCTTGAGAGAAATTCTGGTGTTCGGGCCGGAGTAAAAAATTTTTTCTTTATCCTGATAGACCGGAGAAAAATCATAACTGATTTCCGGCGGAGTCGTATCAAGATAAAAAGATTCATACCTGTAGCCTTCTTTATTTCCTGCCCGATCTTCGGAATAATAAGTAAGAAGATTCTCACCCTCTTTACTCAGGGTAAATCCGCCATGATAGGTTGACCAGTTTCCATTGTTCACTTTGTAATACGTTTTGATCTCACCGGGAACCGAATCCTCGGGAAATAACTGAAAACTCAAATTGCGTGAAACAAATTTTTTATCATCTTTCGGATAATATTGAAGTTTATTTTCCACTTTCTTTGGGGCATCAACAACCATGACTTCAATCGGAAAAATTTCAGAAAATTTTCCCTTAATCCCAAATTTATTCAGTCCGGCAACTCTTCCGAAAAGTTTTTCACCCCAGGAATTTTCAAGTGGCATACGAAGAGATGTATTTTTTATTTTCTGTTCAAAAATAATTTTAAAAAATTTCTTATCATCAGAAATCTGAAATACATACTCAACAGCGGAATTTGCAATTTCCCATTCTACCTGGATATACTTTCCGGAAGACGAAGGTGTTTTTACATTCTCCGGATATAGCAAACTAACAGAAAAAAAGATAAGGAACAGTGCAGATCTGAGGTTTTTTTTGGTAATCCAATTCATTGCTATTTACCTGCAGGCATTTTGATTTTTACGTCGCCCGGCAAAAGAAACGGCTTAACCGGGGCCTGTCCTTTTATAACATACGTCCCATATCCGGCCGGAAGTTTTACTGTCTCACCCTGGGCGGAAACTTCCATCATCCCGGTGTAACAGGCAAATTTTGAAGTCTCATCCTTATCCACGCCTAGAGCATACTCAGTACCCCGGACTCCTCCGACCGCAGCAGATGTTACGATGTTAAACTTTGATTCTTTTGATTTTATCTTATCCGAAACATTGACATAAATTTCTCCAAAAGAGAGCTCTCCGCTTTTTACTTTATCCTGACGGACTTTTAGAATTGAATTTTCGCGGATTGTTATAATCACTGTCGGATCTTTGAAGAAATTTATTTCCGCTGCGGATTTTTCCTGGGTCCTGATCAGATCATCATTAAAAAGAAATGCGCCCGTAACAGTGTTCGACCAGTCTTTTTCCTGGTTTGCTTTCTTTTTC
>JAIOQL010000545.1 GCA_021413405.1 Leptospira sp. | reverse complement strand
AATGGAAAATATTCCGCGGCGGTGTGTAAAATTTTCAAGATCTGTCCTGAATGGAAATGCGAATAAGTGAAACGCGTTGCATCTCAATTAAATATCAAAAAGAGAGAATTATGTAAATCAATTTCCTTTTTGGAGAATTTTGCAGAGCTGCAACTGACTGATTTTTGGCCTTCATTCAATAATAGACTGATAATTACAGGGTTAAATCCTATTCAAAATTCCTGCTTTAAACTCATTGACAATGAATTTAAAGCGAAAACTCTTGAAATTTACGAATCTTGCAGCCAGTCTGCTTTGTATTTTTATCAAAGTTTTAGTCTGGCTGCCATGCAAACAGGAGACAAAAATGAGCGTAGTGCAATCAAAATTAGCCGGCCTAAGAGAATTAGGAATCGAACAAAAAGAAATATATCATAACCTATCTTTCCAGGAAATTTTTGATCATGAAGTAAAGAACAATGAAGGCGTAATTTCCAGTAACGGAACAATGATGGTCGATACCGGTATTTTCACAGGACGATCTCCAAAAGACAAGTATTTTGTTGATGAGCCAACTTCAAACCAGCATGTATGGTGGGGACCGGTGAATGCAAAAGTTTCAGAAGAAGTCTGGAATGAGCTTTATGCAAAAGCAACAAAGCACCTGACCGGAAAAGATATCTATGTATTCGATGGTTATTCCGGAGATGAACCAAGTTCAACCATGCCTGTTCGAATTATTACTGAAAAAGCATGGCAGCACCATTTTTGCACGAATATGTTTATTCGCCCGGATGCAGATCAATTGAAAACCTTTAAGCCTGAATTTACTCTCATCAATGCATGCGAGGTCAAAAATGAAGACTTCAAGAAACATGGTCTCAATTCAGACGTTTTCGTAATTTTCCATCTCGGCAAAAAACTTTGTATCGTCGGCGGAACTCATTACGGCGGGGAAATGAAGAAAGGTATTTTCTCAGTAATGAATTATTTCCTGCCTCTAAAAGGAATTATGACAATGCATTGTTCGGCGAATGTCGGGGAAAAAGGTGACACAGCCCTGTTCTTCGGATTATCCGGAACCGGGAAAACCACTCTTTCCACAGACCCTCTCCGTAAGCTCATCGGTGATGATGAGCATGGCTGGGATGACAACTGTGTTTTCAATCTCGAAGGCGGATGCTATGCAAAAACAATCAGCCTCGATCCAAAAACAGAACCGGACATCTACAACGCAATCAAAAGGGATGCGCTTCTGGAAAATGTCGTATATGATGCTTCTTCCAAGGTAGTAGACTATTCATCTGCTGCGAAAACAGAAAATACGAGAGTTTCCTATCCTATTTTCCATATTAAGAACATCCAGATTCCGTCCAGAGCCGGTCATCCGAATAATATAATTTTCCTGACCTACGATGCGTTCGGAGTATTACCACCTGTTTCCAGACTTTCTATTGAACAGGCAATGTATCACTTTCTTTCCGGTTACACCGCAAAGGTCGCTGGAACAGAAAGAGGAGTTAAGGAACCAACGGCCACTTTCTCTGCCTGCTTCGGACAGGCGTTTATGACTCTACACCCTACTCACTACGCGAAGCTTCTTGGCGAAAAAATGAGAAAACATAAGGTGAAAGCATACCTCATAAATACAGGACTGGTTGGCGGTTCCTATGGGGTCGGAAAACGGATGAATCTCCCGGCAACCAGAACTATCATTACTGATATTCTCACCGGGAAACTGGATAAATCTGAATTTGAAACGCATCCTGTTTTTCAGATAGAATTTCCAAAGACGATCGAAGGAGTGGATTCATCCATTCTGAACCCTAGAGAAGCCTGGTCTGATAAAAATGCCTATGACGAAACAGCAAAAAAACTGGCAAAAATGTTTATAGACAACTTTAAGAAATATGCGGAGGGATCGAAAGATTTCGATTTCACTGCATTTGGACCAAAGATCTGAGGACTATTGGCAATTTATTAAAAGTTAAAAGATCTCAAATATTTTTTGCCACAGAGACGCGAAGACACAGAGGTTTAGAAAAGTAATTTGTACTACAATCTCCCAATCGTGCATAATTTTCCTCTGAGTCCCTGTGACTCCGCGGCTCAATTGTATAGGTGAAGAGTTCATTGCAAATACAAAGCGTTAGGGATGCAAAGGGCGGCGAAGACGGCCCGGCCAAAGACCGGGCGGTAGCGAAGCGAACCCCGGAGCAGCCCGACACCTCACCTTTTTGAACGTGTAACCCTCCCTGTTCAGATTCTAAAATGATTTGTGGAAATTCAGCGCTTTAAAAAAGGTGAGGGGAACGCCCAAAACATGGGAAATAATTTCAATCTATAAAACAGGAAAATTAAAATGTCATTAAAAAACTTTATTTTTACATCAGAGTCTGTTTCAGAAGGACATCCGGACAAAGTGTGTGATCAGATCTCAGATGCAATTCTGGATGCATATCTCGCAGGAGATCCAAAATCCCGTGTTGCCTGTGAAACACTTGTCACTACGAATCTATGTGTGGTTGCCGGGGAAATTACAAGTAATGTAAAAGTAGATACCCAGGAAGTCGCGAGAAAAGTCATCAAAGATATCGGTTATACCGACATCACAATCGGTTTTGATTCTGAGTATGCAGTCGTCCAATCACATGTTCACAGACGGAGCCCGGACATTTCCCAGGGGGTAACGGAAGGCGAAGGACTTCACAAAGAACAGGGAGCAGGAGATCAGGGGCTCATGTTCGGTTTCGCTATCAATGAAACAAAAGAACTCATGCCAATGCCGATTTATTTTGCACATGAATTAATGAAGAAACTGGCTGAAATCAGACATTCAGGACAATTGAAATTTCTCCGTCCGGATGCAAAATCACAGGTCACGGTGGTTTATGAAAATGACAAACCGGTCAGGGTGGATACCGTTGTTATTTCAACCCAGCACACTCCGGATGTTACTCAGACTCAGATAAAAGAATCAGTGATCGAAGAATGCATAAAAAAGGTCATATCCGCAGATCTTCTGAAAGATACAAAATACTTCATCAATCCTACCGGGATTTTCGTTGTGGGAGGTCCGCATGGTGACACCGGGCTCACAGGCAGAAAGATTATTGTAGATACCTATGGTGGTTATGGCCGGCATGGTGGTGGTGCCTTCTCCGGGAAAGATCCATCCAAAGTGGACAGATCAGCCGCCTACATGGGAAGATACATTGCAAAGAATATTGTCGCAGCTGGTCTTGCCAGCAAATGTGAAGTTCAACTGGCATATGCAATCGGGGTTGCGGAGCCGGTCTCAATTCATGTTGATACTTTTGGAACAGGCAAATTTTCTGAAGAGGAAATTGTAAAAAGGATCAAAGCGAATTTCAAACTTACGCCGAAAGGTATTATTGATACACTTCACCTTCTCGAAAAAGGGAGAAAGTATCTCGATACTGCAAGCTATGGACACTTCGGAAGGACAGGCGAAACATTCACCTGGGAAAAGACTGATAAAGCAGAGGCGCTAAAAAACTAAAATGGGCGGAGCAACACTAACAACTGGAAAATCAGAATTAAAAGCCACCCGTGATGGTTACGGTGATGCGTTAGCCGAACTTGGGGC
>JAIOQL010000544.1 GCA_021413405.1 Leptospira sp. | reverse complement strand
GAATTCAAATTGATATCCGGATTTCTGCAGGTTTACCGGCAATACAAATTGTCCCTTCGTTACCACATCAGATCCTTCGCCAAACAGAAGTTTCATCGCAAATTCGGGAACACGAAATGGGGCTGGTCTTCCCAGGGCCATTGCCAGACTTTTTGTGAATTCTTCATTCGTAACCGGATTTGGTGCAGTAAAATTATAAATGTCAGAATTCCTCCCATTTTCGATCAGAAAAATAATTCCTGACACCATGTCCCTGATATGGATCCAGCTCATAACCTGTTTGCCCGAACCAATCGGTCCACCTGCCATCATCCGGAATGCCGGGAGCATTTTCTGAAACGCTCCACCACTACAAGAAAGCACAACTCCTGTTCTGATTATATCTACACGTATTCCCGAAAACCTGAGCGGCCCTATGGCACTCTCCCATTTCATACACAGAAGAGCCAGAAAATCTGAGCCGGACCCGGATGATTCCGTAAAATGAATTCCACTGTCTTCCTGGAATCCATAGATTCCTATCGCTGAGCCCTGGATAAAAAGTGCCGGTTTATGATTTACTTTAAGAAGTTCGGAAACCAGATATTTAGTGAAATCAACCCTGGAAGTTTCAAGCATTCTCTTTTTATCATCAGTCCATCTTCCGACAACGGGCTCACCGGCAAAATTGATCAATACGTCAAAACCCTCCAACAATCCGGCTGCAAGTTTATTATAGGAAATTAATCTGATTCCGGGGTTGCCCGCTATTTCAACGGGAAGTTTTTTTTGCCTCGAAAATATAAATACATCCTCCCCCCGCAGCACAAGCTCTTCTGCAAGTGCAACACCGATCATTCCGCTTCCACCAATAATTCCGATTTTCTTAGCCATTTTTTTTGTCTGTCCCAATTAATATATCAGGGTTTATTGTCCAATACTGAGACTTCCAAATGATAAAATATGCTTCGATTTTTATTCCGGCTACGCTCATTCTTTCAAATATTTTTATATTCCAGAGAACCTATTTAAAAATAAATTCTTATAGAACAGAACCCCCTTTTTTTCAGACTGATTTCACCCGCTCAGGGCGGATCGGAGACAATTCAAAGCTCAGAAGTCTATTCGACAATGATGTCAGCACATTCTGGATAAAAGAGCAGGATGCAACAGGTTTTGATTTCGAGGCAGAACTCAGGCTGACACATTTCTATGACCAGGATGGATTTCATCCAAAGCATTGGGAAAACTTGAGAATCACTGCCTGTGAAAACGAAACTCTGAAATTTGTCAGACCTGCTTCAATGCAACTGGAACTTTTTTCACGCGAAGCGATCAACGTGGATAAAGAACTCAGGTTGCCGGAAGAGAAAATTATAGGCTCTTATACAATAAATTTCGAAACCGATTCAGTAAAAAGAATCAGTATAAAGAAGGAACTCAAAATAGAAGAATCAGATTCATTTCCCAAAAAAATGTATATCATAGGGATCAGGGCAAAACTTCCGGCTCCGGCAGGGAATGCCGGCAAACCCTGTCTTTCCGATATCCGTCTTGAGTAATTTTACTTTATTCTGATTATCACTTTTCCGCGGGCATGTCCCTGCATACAGTATTCGAATGCTTCTTTTGTTTTTTCCAGGGAATACACTTTATCTATGAGAGGTTTTATTTTCTTTTCCTCAACAAGTGATGCAATTTTTTCGAGTTGTGAACCGTTCGCTTTCATAAGCAGATGTTTGTATTGCACACCGTATTTTTTTGCGTTGCTGTTTGGTTTCATATTAAGCAATTTAAAGAGGAATTGAAATGGCCATCCCAGCCCATATTCCTTTGCGACAGATGGCTCTGGAATGCCAAGGATAGAAACAAGTATACCACCTTTTTTTAGAACTGAAAATGATTTCGCCTGGATCTCCCCGCCCATCGTATCAAATACAATGTCATAATCTTTTAATATTTTCGAAAAATCTTCTTTTCTATAATCAATAACAAGATCTGCTCCGAGGCCTTTCAATAGCTCCGAATTTTTTTCGCTAGCAGTTGTTGCAACATACGCACCGAATATCTTTGCCAATTGAATAGCTATACTTCCGACACCTCCGGCCCCCGCATGAATCAGGACTTTATCGCCTTTTTTGATTCCCGCTTTATCGCATAACGCCTGCCATGAAGTCAACGCGACCAGAGGTAAGGAAGCAGCCTCATCAAAAGAAAGGCTTTTGGGCTTTAGCGCAGCGGCATCTTCTTTTATGGATATGAATTCGGCAAAGGTTCCAATGACCGGCTTTGCAGTCCGTAAAAAAACCTCATCACCTACTTTGAATTTTTTTGCATTTGCCCCCACAGCCGAAACAACACCAGCCCCATCGTTACCAAGTGCAATCGGGAGGTTAAATTTCAAAAGAGGTCTCGTGCCACCTTCCATAATCTTCCAGTCGATCGGGTTCACGCTGGCAGATCTTAGTTCGACCTGTATCTCATCCGGTCCGGGTGCCGGGACCGGAAAATTCTCAGTGTATTCCATAACGTCAACCTTTCCATATTTTCTGATTATGACTGCTTTCATTTTATCTTTCCTTTTTTAGATTCAGTTAAAACTTACATATTATCGCGTTCAGGATTTTCGCATCTACCGGTAAATTATTTTACTTTTAAAATAAAATTCATACTTTCGAGTCAGATTTTAGCGTAAAATTACATTCTGACTTTCGAAATAAAATCACAAAAAGTCATCAGGATCAGTATTTCTCTGCTTTAATACGTTTATATGTTTATACTCATAAACATGTCAATCATTCTTTTTTACTCTCAAGATAACTGATAATCCCATAAAGCATCCCGGTTATCATTTTCCTGTCGAGAGAATAAAATATTTCCTTCCCCCGTTTTTTGGAATTAACCAGTCCACGCAATCTCATACTGTTCAAATGATGAGAAATCGTTGTCCGCGAAACTTCAAAGTTGAGAGCAATATCCCCCGCCCTGATTTCCTTATCGCAGGAAAGGATTTTCACAATCCTGAATTTCACCGGGTCAGACAACGTTTTGAATAGCTCATGCATTTTTTTCGCATCTATCTTCTGTTTTTTTTTCATACTGTTTCTTCTTTGCATTAATATTGAATACTGTCATACAGGCGGGCAAGCAAATTAATCAACCGGGAAGCTGACGGAGACCTGCAATAAAACTGACATGAGTTTTGCATCCCGGCATCATCGGGGAATTCTTATTTTAACGGTGCCACCATCTAATTAAATTGACATTCTTGCTGGAATCATCATTCTAATGCAATGCTGAAATTTTCTCAGGTCACAATCATTTTATTCTCTGCTGTCTCCTGTTTCAACGGGAAACAGCAGGGAACTGATTCTGGTTCCATAAATTTTGTCCCCCTTGCATCCGGGATACTGCTTTCCTGCCTGATGTTCAATGCATTTGAATTTCACAGGACGAATCAAAGAATTCATTTATATTTAATTTTCCAGGGAACATTCCTGTTGCTTTTCAGTTCCCTAAACC
Organism: Leptospira sp.; assembly: GCA_021413405.1. GTDB lineage: Bacteria > Spirochaetota > Leptospiria > Leptospirales > Leptospiraceae > JAIOQL01. Next base: position 799 of record JAIOQL010000544.1, on the reverse strand, counting down.
TCCCTTTGTCATTAACTGATCAGTATACATTCCCGGTTAAAAAATATGATTTCCTCTTTTTCATTTTTAACCTCGCGTCAGCTTCGCTCTTCACAAGAGATTTTTTCACAGCAAAACAATTCGCGCCTTTGAAGAAGAGGTCTTATCCCGGATTTGTTTTTATTTCCGGCTGGGTGATTCTGAGTCTTGGATTTCTTCTTGATTCAAAAATACTTTTTTCGAATCAGCCGGCAACGGAAGATACGTCATACGGAACCCTGACTGGAATGGCTCTACAGGTTTTGTTTTCAACGATTGCACTCAGCCAGAGGAATAGTATTTTTCTTCAGGAAAAATTTAAATCGCAACAATCTGAAATAATTGCCCTCAATGCTTCAGAAAAGAAGCTCGAGGCGATTGTCCGGAAAAATGCAGATGAGATGATTGAAACAATAGGCGAAATAGCTGAAAAGAATCAGAATATTACAGACAGTATTATCTATTCCCTTACGATTCAAAGATCAATCCTCCCTCCTGAAAGCGTTTTACACGGTGCTTTCAAGGATTATTTCCTTTTATTCCGTCCGAAAGACATTGTTTCCGGCGATTTCTACTGGTTCTGCAAATCAGATAAATACACTTTTGTAGCCGTAGCTGACTGCACAGGACACGGCGTTCCCGGTGCGCTGATGTCTCTCGTCGGAAACAATTTCCTGAACCAGATTGTGAATGAGAAAAGCATTCTGGAGCCTTCCAAAATCCTGGGTGACCTTAACAGGAATGTCCGGATTGCGCTCAATCAGGAAAACGAAAATACAAC
>JAIOQL010000543.1 GCA_021413405.1 Leptospira sp. | reverse complement strand
GGTCCCTTAAAGATTACTTTCAGAGAAGAAAAATGAAGCGATTGCAAAACCAGATTAATGCCAGGATCAATGTGAAAGACAGGGTCGATGCATTGCTGGAAAAGATTTCGAAAGAAGGAATGAAATCTCTAACCAGAAAAGAAAGGCATTTTCTGAAAGAGGCATCGTCAAAATATTACGAGTGAGCAGTAAAATATTTTTTTTTGATCAGCATTTTGAAAGAAATGTTTATTACAATCTGGCTATCGAAGAAGCAATTGCACTCAATTTAATTTCAAGTCCTTATTCAGCCGGGATTCGTTTTTGGAAAAACAGTAATTCTGTAATCTTGGGGATATCCGAGAAAATTGCGGATACGGTTCAAGAGCAGAGATTTACACAATTCCGGCAGAATTTCAAGGCGGGCGAATTGCCTCCTAAAGCCGGCAATGGAGGACTATTGATTGCCCGGCGGGCTTCAGGGGGCGGGACAGTTTTTCATGACAATTCATCTAATCTGAATTTTTCCTTTTTTATTTCTCTTAAACTAAGAAGCGATCTTTTTCCTGTAACAGAATCTTACAAAAAAATCCTTGGTATGCTGATCAGCGCTCTTCAAATTCAAAATATTCAATCCCGATTTGAAGGTAAATGTGATCTTGCAATGGAAGCAGATGGTGTACTTAAAAAAATTTCAGGCAATGCTCAGTTCAGGAAAAAAGAATGTCTTGTGCATCACGGAACAATTATTCTGGATACGGACATTTTAAAGGGAGTTCGAAACAATCTAAAGCATCCCCCCGTGGAACCGGATTATAGAAAGAATCGTTCTCATGAAAATTTCATTACCTCCGTTGGGGCTACTTTTTCCGTTGAAAAATTTAAAAAGAATCTATTTCAACTATTTGCAGAATTTATGGATTATAGAAAACTTGAATTAGACAGGCGATTTTATCCAAAAATCACTTTGTTTGACTGGAAAAAAATATTAAAAGATACGAACCGGTTATACAAAGAAAAATATACAGATTTAAATTTTATTACAGGTAGGGAATAATATGACTTTTTTAGAAATCGGAGATCCGGAAATATTCAGTGCAATCCGCAATGAAGACAAGCGACAGGAAGAATCCCTAGAAATGATCGCTTCGGAAAATTTCGTGTCAAGAGCCGTACTGGAGGCCTGTCATTCTACTCTAACCAATAAATATGCTGAGGGGTATCCGGGAAAAAGGTATTATAACGGCTGTGAAAACGCTGATATTGTAGAGCAAACAGCAATTGATAGGGCGAAGAAAATGTTCAGCGCTGAATATGCGAATGTTCAACCTCATAGTGGGGCTCGATCCCCAGTTAACTTTAGCGGAATAATTTACAAGGTAGTTCCCTATGGAGTTCGGAAAGATACGAAATACATTGATTATGATGAAGTCGCAAGACTGGCAAAAGAGAATAAGCCGAAACTAATTGTCGTTGGTGCATCAGCATATCCCAGGACAATAGATTTCGATAAGTTTGCTGAAATAGCCAATTCAGTTGGTGCAAAATTAATGGCTGATATAGCGCATATCGCAGGCCTTGTAGTCACCGGCCATCATCCGACTCCAATGCAGACCTGTGATTTTGTGACAACGACTACTCATAAAACGCTTCGCGGACCGAGGGGTGGCCTAATTTTATCAAGATCTGAAAATGAAAAAGTATTAAATTCCCGTGTTTTCCCGGGTGTTCAAGGCGGTCCTTTGATGCATATAATAGCAGCGAAAGCAGTTGCATTCCGTGAGGCACTTGCTCCTGAATTCAAAATGTATATCTCAAGGGTAGTTGAAAATGCTAAAGCATTGTCAGATGTTTTTCTGAAACGAGGTTACAGAGTTATTAGTGGCGGAACGGACAATCACCTGATCCTTGTTGATGTTTCAGTTAAAGGGTTGACGGGAAATGATGCAGCCAATGCGTTAGACGAAATTGGAGTCACTGTCAATAAAAATGGAATTCCATTTGATG
>JAIOQL010000542.1 GCA_021413405.1 Leptospira sp. | reverse complement strand
TTTCTGATTCAATTCAGAAATATACTGTTTAACAATTTCTCCTGCAGAACTCTGGATATCTGAAACAAGTGTAGTTTCAACCAGATATCCACCCTCTTCATAAATATTTATGGAGGGATCTATTGATTTTAGTATTTCACGGATATGCTCTGTTACATATTTTGCCTGATCGAACCGTGTGCTAAAAACTGTGTCGGTTGCCGCTCGCTTTAACCCTGAATATAAATCTTTTATTTCTGACTCCGAGCCGGAACGAATTATCTGCTTATTCCTCAAAGAGTTAATGATAGCATTAAACCGTACCTGCGATATTTGCGGGTTTTTCAGGGGAGAATATTTACCCGGCGCGGAAGCAAGCGAGGAAAGGAGAACCATTTCCAGTTCAGAAAGAGCCGTTGGCGATTTTTCGAAATAAAACATCGAGGCGTCTCCGAAACCATACGCCCCATGACCAAGATACACTTCATTCATATATGCTTCTAGTATCTCATCCTTGCTAAGTTTTGACTCAAGCGCAAATGCCACCTGCGCTTCCCTCATTTTCCGAAGCAGGCTCTTTCGCCTGTCCTTTATCAATATCCTCGCTAGCTGCTGTGTAATCGTCGAAGCACCCTGCTTATAACTCATTGAAAAAGTATTGGTAAAGATCGCGCGAATTATTGCAAAATAATCTATCCCATGATGTTTATAGAATCCACGATCTTCAACTCCAAGCACAATTGAAATAAGGGATGCTGGATAATCTTTCAATTTTAGAGAACTTGTTTTTCTGCTAAAAATTTCAGATATGACCTTTCCCTTTCTATCCAATATTCTCGTTGGTTTATTTTTTGATAATTCACTGAGCAACTCACTAATTCCGTTTCTTTCTTCAAATATCCCATAAATAAAATACGAAAAAAATATGATTACCGGAAAAATCAGCAATGCACTGCCAACGACGATTTTATTCTTGCCTCCGAATTGAAATGAGGGAAAATTTTTTCCGAAATTCCGCTTAACGCTATGGAACGTAAATATTGCATCTTTGAGACCGGCGGGATGATGTTTTACTACTTTTTCAAAGAATGGTTTTTTATTCCCGGTTGAACCGGAACTTAATCCTGATATCAGGGGAAAAATCCTCCCCCGGAATTTCAGAAATGTGACATTCAAACGTGAAACTATACTTTCGAATGTATTCAGAATAGATTTGAAAAATCCTTTCGATTCGCCGGTCGACCCGGAAACCAGATCAATGGAATTTTCTTCAATTTCTGCGGCCTCGCTCGCAGGAGGATTTAGTTCAGGATGGTTTTTATCAGTATTTGATACTCTGATTAATCCGCTTTGGTGAGTTATGCGGATGATAGATTCAGCAGAACAATGAAAGCAAGTAACTTTGTAGAACCCATCTTCCGGTTCCTGAATAGAGAGTTTAGAATTCTGTCCGCAAGAATTGCAGGTATATTGGATTCCCGGGTTAACAGACGTTATCATTGCAGTGCTCCATCCTGATTATCGGAACGATTAGGAAAATAAATATAGCTTTATCGGTAACCTACTCTTCATCAGGGATAGAAAGCCTGGGATTTTTCCATAAATCTTCGGAGGTTAACCAAGAAAAACTTCCACAATAATTCTGATCTTAATTTT
>JAIOQL010000595.1 GCA_021413405.1 Leptospira sp. | reverse complement strand
TAATTTGTATTTGTATGCAGGTAGATCATGGTAGTGCTCAAGGATGCGTGCCCAATAATTTTTGTATATAGAAAAGACTATAACCGTCTTCCATAAGATGGGTTGTAAAAGAATGCCGGAGAGTGTGAACCTTGATTTTTTTTATTATATTCGCGGTCTTTGCTATTTTTTGAAATATCGACTGGATCCGTCTTATGCTCTCAGGTGAATTGGTTGAGTTGTTTGAAAAAAACAAATAGGAAGTCGGTGTGTAAAATTTTATATAATTTTCGAGGAGTACAATGGCCTGATCTGAGAGAATTGTGTATCTTTGTTTACTTCCTTTTCCGTTCTCGATAAAGACTGCTTTCTTTCAAAATCTATGTGTCCGATTTTAATTTGAACGAGTTCCCCGATCCGTATCCCTGAAGAGTATATGAGTGTAAACATGGTTTTTTCTTTCAGCGAAGTGCAATGGTTCAGAAAACTTGTAACTTCTGTAATGTTCATTACTGCCGGAATTTTTTCCGATTTCTTTGGAACCCAAACGAGTTCCATCATATATTCTCTTTTGTGGAATGAATAGAAGGCATTGATTGCACTGTAGGAAACGCGCAAAGAAGAGTTCGTCAGATTTTTATTCCAGACTGGTTGTCTCCTCGATGACAGTCTTTGCAAATTTATCAGAAACAATCTGAATGGTATCCATCGTTACATTCTGAAATAAAAAAACCGGATGTCAACAAATGTAAATTCCGGCTCTCTAAAATATCTACAATTACGCTTTAAAGCGGGTATTGGTTAAAAACCTGACTTTGTAGTACAACTTACATCGGGGATTATCCGCACCACGGATGTGAAGGGCACGAAGTGGTCGACGGGAACCGGCGACGGAAGCGAAGCGGACCCCGGAGCCAGCCGGGTCGAGCCAAAACAGAAATATCTGGGTTTTATCTGAAAAAAAATTCAATATTAATAATAAACGTTGCGAGAGGTGCCCGCATCTTTAAGGATGCAAAATTATTTTTTCAATTCTTCTCTCCAATAATTGATTGTTTCCCTGGTTCCTGACATCGAAAGAAATGGTATCCAGTGTTTGTATTTTTCTTCAATTTTATCTGGTTCAGATTTTCCTTCCGCTACTGATTTTGTGTCCGTGAAATATTCCTGAAATTCTTTGACGAGTTCTGCATCACCTGTCCTGCCATGGCCCGGAACGATTTTTTCGGGTTGGAATTCATCCATTGTTTCGTTTTGTTTCTTAAGATAAAGTGTGATGGAAGAACCATCTTTCTTTTTCAGGAATGGATGCATCCCGATCATCAGCAGATCCCCGAAAAAAAGTATTTTCCTTTTTTTCAGAAAAACGACTGTGTCATTGTATGTGTGCGCCTGACCTTTATTTCTGATGATTACTGTTTCGTCACCGACCTGAATTTCTTTCGAATCCTTTACCCATTCGGTTGGCATTCCTTCTTCTCCATTTTCTGCGATCCACTGTTCTTTCGTGTATGCTCCCGCGATGATTGTGTTTCCTTTATAGAGTGAATTTCCCTGCGAATGGTCAGCATGTAGATGAGTGTTGACAAGGATGATTGGTTTGTTCCCGGCTTTTTGTTTAACGAGTTCGAATAATTTTGATTTTCCACCCATGATCTTTGAATCGATCACAAGGACTTCTTTTTCCCCGGTGAGTATCCCTGTGTTTCCTCCACCACCAAAAACGAGTGTCAGATTTTTGTCATATTCAACTACTTCAAATTTGCTCATTGCACTGATGAACGGATAAATTTTCACCACGGTGAAAATTATCAGCAGGAATAAAATGGCTGTTGCTATCAGAATAGATTTTTTCATAATGCTAATTTTCCTGTTTCAATGATTTGGCGTGTGTTATATGATCAAAGCAAAAAAAGAAGCGCAGGAATTAGTTTTTTAAAATCCGGCTTTCGATCTCTCTTGTAAATGGACCAAGTATTCTGTCTTCAAGATACATATGAATCAGAAGATCATCCTCGAATTCCTGCAATTCCTTTGAAAGTTTCAGAATTTCCGGAGTCATTTTACGTTTTATGCGGTCGCAAAGTTCCTGGATTTTTTTCAGATCATCTTTTATTGATAAATCATCGGCTACCATTTTTCTCCAGGTATTACTGATACTCCGGAATGATGTTTCCGGCATCGTTACTTTGTTCCGGTATGTCGAAGCAAGAAAACGGACATAGGGAAAAATTACTGTTTCTTCAAGTATGAAATGTTCTTTCAGAACATTTTTCAGTTCTTTGAAATAATCTTTTAAACGGAGAATTTCCGGTTTATGAAAAGATTCATCTGCTGATAGAGATTGAACGATTTCATCCATCTTATTTATGGAATCAAAAACAAACTTATGGTGAGACTCAACGATATAATCCGCAAGAGCCTGAAGGTAGGCATGGGTATTTTTTTCTGAAAGTGCAAAGTGAAGAAGTATTTCGGCAGATTCTGCTTTTGAAAGAAATTCCAGTAGGCTAATGCAGATTACTTCCCGTCCTATCTCATTGGCAGATTCATTGAAGGCCAGAATCTGGTTCCAGATTATTTTTGGATCAGGTGGAAGTTCGTGGTTCCTGCTATGTGTGGAACCGGAGTCAGTTGCATCCATTCATATCCCCTATAACAATAATCATTGCCTTCGTAAACCTGACAGAATACCGGAATTTTCTCTCAGCCTATTTTGCTTCGTGGTTTAATTACCGATTGTGAATCATTTCATGACATCGTATCACAGTCAATTTATTTCTTCCTTGATCTGGATCAAAAGAACGTTATTTTATTTTGATATCTGGAAATATCAGATCAAGGCACGTTGTCCTCAACCAGCAGTGCTCTGATATCTGCTATCAGCCCTTCAATGGATACCGGGATCCTTCCGTTATAGATTCCCCTGATGTGTAAATTTTTATCCAGAAGGTAGATGCTTTCGGAGTGCAAGAAATCATTTGTGGTCAGGCCTTTTCTTTTTTCGTTTGGAGTGATCGTGTCTGCATTGAAAGATTCTCTTGCGAGTTTATAAATTTCCGTTCTTGATCCAGTGAGGAGCTTCCATTTCTCTGTTTGAATTCCTCGTTTTTCAGCATATTCTTTTAGTACAGCTGGTGAGTCGAGGTCAGGCGTTACGGAGAATGAAAACAGTTTCACATTTTTCTCACCCGGAAACTGATCCTGAACTTTTTTCATATGATTTGTCATCTTTGGACAAATTCCGCCGCATCTCGTGAAAAAAAAGGAAACAACGTTCAGATTCCCTTTCATGTCAGACACATCATTCATTCTTCCTGCCTGGTCAGTCAGAGAAAAAGGTTTCATGGATCGCAATTCCGGATGCGTTGCAATTTCTGTTTTCTCCGGCCAGAAAGGCTGCATATCCCTGCCTTTGAAAAATGGAAGACTTTCCTGGGGTGTCGAGAATTCAGAAACTGATGGATCATATTTATTTACCGGGTCGGACTGGTTACAAAATACAAAAATCAGACTCAGTAGAATTGAAAAATTAAAAGGATTTTGTTTTTTTATTTTCATCAGAGCGCACCTGAAGGCAGAGCTTGGATCCGGGCAATCCAACAACCCTGTTTTCCTGAATCACAAAGTTAGCATAGATCTGGCCATCAATTCTCCAGATTTTTTTTCCAATCAGTCTTCCACGATCAAATCTGGCAAATGTAATAAGGGGTCCGGAAGAATGCCATTCCCAAAGATTCCCGTGCAACTGCCCGTTATCATATTCATACCAGAACCTGTCTTTCCCGTCTGCATACCAGCCACGATGTATACCAACTTTCTTCCCATTGGAATAGAATCTTTCTGCGGAGAGAAGACCGTTACTATAATATTCTTTTTCGGTTCCATCCAGGACTCCACCGGAATATGGTGTGTGTCGCGTAACGTTAACTGCTTCCATTCTGGATTCAACGATCCCTGAAAATTTCTTTCCTTCGTATAAAAGGATATCATTAGTGGAGCTGATTTTCAGGTCTGTATCCTGAATCTTTCTGTGGTCGCAGTTAAGTGAAAGAAAAATGAAACAAATCGAAACCGGAAGTATCGCAAAAAAAAATCTTTTCCGGGAGTTCATGGTATAATCCTGTAGATTCAAGTTTTATAGGTTCCTAGTTTACAGTTCCTTTTTTTCCTCTAAAAAAGCTTCCGATCATGTAGCTCGCAACTCCTGTTCCATCACCAACATGATAGCAATATGTGCCGCCTGGAAAATGTGTCGTTGTGCATTGGCGTGTGTGAGAATTGCTTTCCAGAGAAGGAGTTGTGCCGTCCTGGGCCTTTTTTCCGTAAATGGGATAACCGTCGAGCATGATGCCGATCAGTTCCTGTCCTGTGCTCGTTGTATTTGCAACTGTAAATGTTGCTCCATTGTCATTTCCGATCACTGAAGTTCCGAGACTGGTAGTAAGTTTGTAGGGCTCTGTATGATGATGATATTTTCCTGTATTTTGAGGGTGCCCTTCTGATTGATCCATAGTCTGGTATTCCGTTGCAAGGCTGTCACCCGGCGCCGCCTGGTTGTTGAAAATTGCAACACCATAAGTCGTTATACCAAGGACATCGAGACCCTGACCCATTGCAACATCCAAATTTGTCTGACAGGTAGGAGTCTGTGGAATTGTCATTGTTATGCTTTGTGAGGAGATCGTGTTCGGATTCTTTGTCCTTCCACTGCCCATCGATTCTGTAAAGGAACTGTTTGAAGCTGCACCGGAATAGTATGCACTCAGGTAGGGAGGAAGATTATTCGTTACGATTTTATAGTCTGTTCCTGAAATTGTTATTGTCACACAATGAAAATTTTCTTTCATCCAGCATGGTGCGTCAGACGAAATATTCGTTGTACAACTTGGTCCGCCGGAATATAAAGTTTCTGTTTTATTGATTGCACCGGAAATAGAACAGGTGGTTGCGGGTGTAACGTTTGTACTTGGCAGGCTCGTAGAAGAGCAGGGTGCTGTTGCACTCGGTCTGAGGAGCGCGGGAAGAATCTGGCCGATATCTGCTTTTTTCTTCGGTGGCCTCGGGCATCCGGCCAGAAATGAAATTGAGAATGTTGTTAAAATAAGGATTCCTGAAAAACCAGATTTCAGTAAATTGCATTTCAGATTATTCAATTTTTTTTGAATCATATTTTCCTCCGGAAAATGTTCTACAATTCGGTATATTCGCTTTAGC
>JAIOQL010000594.1 GCA_021413405.1 Leptospira sp. | reverse complement strand
GCCGGGGCTAACATGATTGTGATTAAGATTACAGTTTGTTTCAATGTATTCCTCATAGATTTATTTAATTTTTTGAACTGGTAATCAGTTTGGCAAAACTGTTACGGTAAATTTCCGAATCCAGCCGTTTGCCGCCCAGTTTTTCATTCGTGACCAGTTGCTGAAGATTTTTCAGCCTTTCCGTTCCGGACGGGTGTGTTTTCAGGAAAATTTCATTCCCTTTCGCATTCTCCATTTTTTTCAGATATCTCATGTAGGCATATACATCATAATCCAGGGTTGAGGCAATAAGGAGACCCGCAGTATCTGCCTCCATCTCCACTGCCTTGCTTCGGCCTTTTTCGAAAAGTTCCGCCATCAGAGATTCGAGGGCTGTGTGTGCCAATGCAGATACGATGTCTCCCCCCGGAGAAAGAAGGCTCGCAATCACATCAATGACAGGTTCTCTCTGGCTGAATTCGCCCGAATGACGCAAAGTCACATGACCAATCTCATGAGCCAGGACCCCAGCAAGTTCTGCTTCGCTGTCTATCATACGAAGAGCGCCTAACGTAATAAAAATATACCCGCCGGGACAGGCGAACGCATTCACTTCCTCCGTATTAAGAACCCCGACATGAAATACAAGTTCCTGCCGGGACGACTGGGATGAAATTTTTCTTGCAACGGTGTTGAGGTATCTTGTAAATTCACGGTTCTGGTTGAGACCATATTTTTTCGCAAGTCTCGCAGCGAGAACCCGGCCTACCTGCACTTCTCTTTTTACTCCATCCGGAATTCCCGGTTCTGATTGCGTCATCAGGGAGCTACAGGAAAATGCGATAGGCGAAACTGCCATGAAAACCGAAATGTAAAAATATTTCCTGTTCAAATGATTACTGCTCCTGTTCCAGAGTCACCGTTTCAAGCCAGTCAATTGCCCCAAAATCATAGTCCGCCATCTCCCCCCTCGTCCTGAGATTCTCTGATTCAGCAAGCCCCCTCGCCGCCGCAGTTTCAGTGTAGGCAGAAGCACGGGCGCGACCTTTCACAGAGGTTGATTTATCAATTTCATTTCCAAATCCAACCTTTCCTCCCGGAGGAAAGCTCGAAACATAGAGTTTCAGTATAAACCCGTCTCCGATGTTTGACTTCACTTTGAGAAACATATCTTTTTCTCCAATCTGCTGGAGAGAAGAACCTTTCGGAATCTGCTTCCCTCCGGAATTCATGGAGGGATTATCCAGGAGTTTCGCGGCAGGACTCTGGACATAGAAAGTTGTCCCCGCAGAAAGATAGGACGTAAAAGCTATTGAAAAAAACAGGGCAGCTCTTGATAAAATTTTTATACTCCGGCGAAGTTCCATAATATCCTTTTTTGGATTGACTTATTGCAGAATTATTTTCCAACTTATCAATGTGGCAATCTTATTTTTACTTTTAGCGGGTATATTTCTAAATTGCAATACGAAACACCCGGGATCAAAACTCGGAGTCACTGATGTTTTATTTTTACAGATCGCCCAGAACTCAGTCAGCCTGAACGGAAAGGTTACCAATGGGAACGGGTACATCATCGGGGGACGTGTCATCGTCACTGCTCTGGCTGTCAACGGAACATGCGACAAGACAGCTACCGGCTCTGCGATCATTGCAGAAACAACAAGTGATACTTCCGGAAACTATTCTACGACATTTAACAGGACAGGTCAGCCGGT
>JAIOQL010000582.1 GCA_021413405.1 Leptospira sp. | reverse complement strand
TATAGATTCAAGTGGTCGAATAATAACAACGGGAGGGGGGATTACCGGGACCGTTGGTCCACCTGTCAGAAGCCCGATGGAAACCAGAAGATACAATTCAGATGGATCTCTGGATCTCAGTTTCAACGGTACCGGGTTCTACAATTTTTCACTCACCACATTCCCGGAAGGGTCCACTGGTGTTGCTTTGGCTCTTGATCAAAGTGGAAAAATTATCATAGCCGGTCAAGTGATCATTGATAATTTTCCAACTCCAGCAGATGTTGATATGATTATCTGGAGATTAAATGTGGATGGAACTCTAGATACTACATTTAATGGAATAGGATACGTAAGACACAACAATGCTGCGGGAGAGTTGATTAATCCACTTGACGAAGGAACCTCTGTAGCCATCGATTCTTTCGGAAGAATAGTGGTAGCAGGTGTCAGTTGCAATAATACAGGATTTTCATCTTGTGTAGGAGGTTCATATCAAGGTTATAGCATCGTCGTATGGAGATACAATCCAGACGGAACACAGGACACTACTTTTAATTCAGGCTCTCATTTTAAAATTGTAGATTCGAATTTTCAATACCAGAATGCGTATACAACCAAATACAATATGAAACTGGATTCGCAAGGTCGAATTGTGATCGCAGCCGGAAAAGATATTGATGCTGATGGAGCAGGCGACGGACAAAATATTCGTGTTTATAGACTCTGGCCATAACCTGACCAGAATCTTTTTTTAATTCTTAACTATCGTTTATTTCACAGACTTTCCAAATTGATTTGTTCCGGTAGTCGTGATCGAAGTATTCGCGTTTGCACTAGAGCTTGCAGATATTCCGGACCCGGAAGAATGGAAAACGTAAACCCCACCAGCGTCGGAACTCAAAGCTGGAGCTCCGACTGCCAGATCGGAAATTCCATCCTGATTTAAATCGCTAAAACTAACTCCAGTTCCAAACTTTGAACTTGCCGGACCGGAAATAGTTGGATTCGCGCCAGATACATTTGTTGCTGCAATCCCAGTTGCGGACGAATGGAAAATATAGACAGCTCCCGTGTCGGAATTAAAGGCAGGATTCCCCATAACAAGATCTAAATAA
>JAIOQL010000625.1 GCA_021413405.1 Leptospira sp. | reverse complement strand
TCGGACATTCTCTATTCCCAGGAAATCAGCATGACTGCTACTGTGATTTTTTCAGTCATTTCGATTTTCCCTCTCCAGGAATATCTGATAACGAGACTAAAGAGTGTTTTACTTTCGGAATATCTTTCGGACGATCCTCTTTCAGCAAGACTCGCACACAGAAGGTTTGATCTCGATGCCCTCATTACAAATGTTTTTCCGGACATGGTCAAAATTTCCGGCAGTACAGCCGGCAGACTTGCAATACTCAACAATGAAGAATCAAATTTCGATATTTATACATACTCCCGGGGGAAGCAACGGAAGGTTAAAACTAAGGAAGAAAATGTCAAGACGAGACTAGTTCAGTTTTTGAAGTTAAAAAAGACGGGGGTTACGATTGCGGATGCTCTCAATTTTTGGGGAATCAATGATGATTTTCTCGCCCTGAAATCGAACTATATCCAGCCGTTCATTTTCCGGGAAAAACTCTTTGGCTTTATTGCAGTAACGAATATTCCGGGAAAGGAAGGAATAAAAGATATGGCACTTCTTTCCAGTAAGTCCGCCATTGCTGTCTATAATCATATCCTGTCATCACAGGTTGCAGAAAACAGAAAATATAAACGGGAATTTGAATCTGCAAGCAGGATCCAGTATATGATCCAGAACACAGCAATCCCGAAAATGAAAGATTTTGAAGTGCGCCTGATAGAAAAAGATCCAAATATACTGATGGAGTTCTTTAAAGACAGTGAGGAGAATTTCTATTTTGTTATGCTCAGCCTGAATCCGGGGAAAAAAGGATCAGGTCTTGTTCTTGCGTATATGCTGGGAACTTTGTATATCAGGAGCCTCTTTGAAAAAAAAATAAATATCAATAATCTCAAAACATTCATTATTGAAACGTTGAAAAGTATATCCTGGAGTGATCCATTTGATCTTCTTCTCGGAACGATTGAAGATCACGATAGTTCTCAAATTGTAATGATCCAGGAAGGAATTAACTTCAAGGTAGTAAACTCCCGTTTTCCTGACCGGAATATGATTTCTGTAGGATGGAGAAACAATCTGAATGTTCCGGAAACACCAATCTATTTTCAAATCCGCGGAAAGAGTCTTCTGTCCCTTTCAGCTAAAGTCAACAAATGAGAAACTATATTCTTGCATTTTCATCTGTCGCAATTGCTTCATTCCTGATTTTTTCATTTGCATTGGGGAT
>JAIOQL010000624.1 GCA_021413405.1 Leptospira sp. | reverse complement strand
GATGTAATCTATCTCGATTTTCTTTATACCATTTTAACAAATCATCCATTTCATCCTGAACTTTTAACGGATCAGTAAAATAGCGTTTTTCTTTGGTATCGGTCTCAACATAATTCGGAATTTTTTTATAAGATCCCGGCGTAATTAATCTCTTTGTTGAATTTCCATACACATCGACAGAACTCTGTTCATATGGATCACCCAGCAATAATTGGTTTAGTGATTTTATATAACTTTCAGTTAAATCCCTCCCTCCTTTTACAAAATCATGCAAATCGAGGATAGCTTCGTTATGATTTTTTATCTCAAGATGATCTTTTAATGGTTTCCCTGATGCAGTTAATCCATACATCAGAAATGTTTTTGTTTCTCCAAAAGAAAGAGAATTACCTTCGATATTATTTGAATGATAATTCCAGTCCAGACGCAATTTTTTTATCACCTTTTCTATTCGATCAGCATCAAACGGTTGAAATGCTTCTATTTTTTTCTGAAGTTCCTCAATTTTAGATAAAGTTTCCTGAAGCATAATTGGAATATATACTATTTAACTGTTTAGATGTAAATAATTAAATAATTTCTATTGCAAAGGAACAAAATAAAACTGACCGATTCGATTAACTTATATAGGTAAGATGAATGTCTGAAATCAAAACCGCTTCTCTCCTTAATATTTTAAGAAATTAAAATCTTAAACGATAAATATCCAAACCGAAAATTTACAATCAATGCCGGAATTGGCAAGGAGAAGACAAAAAAATATTTTTTAAATATCCAAAAACATGGGAACGCTAACGAATCGCCAGTATCAGGCGAGTCCAAGAAATAGGTGAAAAAATGCCGGACTACTTTGAAATCGATTTTTTGGACGTAGATGCAAAAAAAAGCGGTGATGCCATTGCCATACGCTACCGGATAGTGAAAGAGCAGCGTATTCATGTCGTTGATGGAGGCTGCCAAACGACTGGAGAAAAATTAGTAAAACACATTCGAGACCATTATGATTCCGCTTTGCATATAGATGCCGTGATTGTAACGCATCCGGACTTCGATCACACAGACGGACTGCAGACTGTTTTGGAAGAATGCGAAGTCGAAGAGCTCTGGATGTTGCGTCCGTGGCTGTACGCAAAGGAACTCCTCCCTAAATTTGAAAAATTCAAGTCTGAAGAAAATCTTATCCTCCGACTGAAAGAAATCTATTCTGCCATTGTAATTCTTGAAAAGATTGCAAAAGAAAAAGATATCCCTATCTATGCTCCGTTTCAAGGCTCCGAGATTGGACTATTTATGATAATGGCTCCCAGCAAGGCGGCTTATCTTGATTTGATTATTGCATCGGAGAAAAGTCCGGATCCTTCGGCTGCAAATTCTTCCCAAACAACTAATCTTAAAAGTATTCTTGAGTCAGCTGTAACCCAGGCCACTCATTTACTCCCCGCAGCCTGGGGAATAGAAACCTTTTCTAAGAATGATACGAGTCCAGAAAACAATATGAGCGTCGTCCAATATGCAAACCTCTGTGGGCAGAGAATCCTGCTCACAGGGGATGCAGGTCGCACAGCACTTGAGGAAGCCGCCCACTATGCCCCAACGGTAGGTTTGAATTTGCCGGGTGTTGATCGATTTCAAGTACCGCACCATGGATCCAGGCATAATGTCTCTGCGCGAATTTTGAATCGATGGCTGGGCGAAAAGCAGAATGCCTCCCCGGCCCCCGGCGAGGAAACCTTCACGGCAATCATTAGCGCAACGGTAGATGATGAAGAGCACCCGCGTAAAGGAATCGTTCGCGCATTGATTCATCGGGGAGCCAGGGTTTTTACTACCGGAAAGGGCGGTTTTCGTACGGCATATCATGAGCCCGATCGCGATGGGTGGAACTCTGACGGGCCTCTGAAATATCCGGAGGAACAGGAAGAATGAATTAAAGATAGACTATTTTCGATTGCTTCCTTTTATTTTCGAATCCAGTCTGGTAAAAATAAGCGGGGAAAATCAAATTGAAAAAATTCACAAAAGTGATCGCGGCATCCGGCATACTAACTTTATTCTTTTCCATAAATCTGATTGCACAAAAAAAAGAAAAATCTCCCGACCCGAAAGTTATACTGAAAAGTTCTAACAGGAAAATTCCCTACAGGGACTACTGGCCCACAGCAGACTGGAAAACAGCTATTCCTGAAAAACAGGGGATCAATTCTGCCGAACTCGCAAAGGTTCTCGACTATTGTTTTGCCAGAACCGGTGATGATATCGACCGGAAGGGAATCCGCACAGACGGACTTCTGATCGTTCGCGGTGGCTACATTGTTGCAGAAAAATATGCAAGAGGCTTCACTGCGGAACGGCCGCATCTAGTGTGGTCTGTTTCAAAAAGTTTCGTCAATGCGTTATACGGCATCGCAGTAAAAGACGGAAAGATGGATCTGAATGAAAAAGCATACCGATATTTCCCGGAACTGGACTCTGACTCCCACAAAGAAATATCCATTGACAACATCCTGCGGATGAGTTCCGGGATTGAATGGAGTGAAGGCTATGAAGCATCACCCCTCAAATCATCTGTGATCGCAATGCTTTATACCGGGGGACGAAACGACATGGCAAAATTTACTGCCGGTTTCCCTCTTGCGCACACACCGGGCACATTCATGTACTATTCCAGCGGAGATTCAAACCTGCTGATGTCAATTTTGAAAAATGTTTACAAGGAACGTTATGCGACATTGCCATGGGAAAGGCTTTTCGACCGCATAGGAATGAAAAATGTCACGTGGGAGAGAGACAAATCCGGAACTTTCGTCGGATCTTCCTACATTTATGCAACCCCAAGGGACATTGCAAAATTTGGCCAACTCTATCTGAATGACGGACGATGGAACAATGAAAAGATTTTGCCTGATGGCTGGGTAGACTATTCGGTTACAACTGCACCGTCGTTTTTCACTACTCCAAACTATCCAAAGCTTGAAGAATATGAAATGAGTGCACAGTGGTACACAAATTTTGGGGATCCAAAGCGTAGCTTTCCGAAGCCATGGCCAGCCGCACCTTCCGACACTTTCGCAGCATCGGGACACTGGGGACAGAAAATCTGGGTCATTCCTTCCCTCGATCTGGTTATTGTCCGGGTTGCCGATGACCGGGATGATTCATTCAACGAAAATCAATTTCTAAAACTCCTAATGCAGAGTATAAAAAAATAAAGGTGAACCTATGTCCAAAAAATTAAAATATACGTTATTCGCTATTGATCTGGTCATTACGGTTGCAGTTGTTTTTGCGGTTCTGAACTGGACCCACCTGAAAAATTTTCCCTCGATCATTTCGTCCTATTATGCAAAAGAATTCTGCTCCTGCTATTTCGTCGTCGGACAACCGGAAGAATTTTGCCACAACTATGTCAGGCAATACATCCCGATCAGCAAATTTTCACTGGATAAAGAAAAGAAATCTGTAACTGTTTCCGGCCTTGGGATGACGAACAGTGCCGTGTTTACGAGCCAGAGATATGGCTGTGAATTTCAATAGCTGATCAGAGGATTTCCATAAGTAGCATCGTCATGTCGTCCCGGACATTACCATCGCAAAACTTTAGTACATCGTCCGCAATGCTCTCGAGTATTTTTTGTCCGGGAAGAGCGTGATACTCATTACAGAGATCGTTGAGCTCTTCGAAGCCAAATATTCTTTGTTCATTGTCCATTGCTTCCGGCAACCCGTCAGAATATAAGAAAACTTTTGAACCGGGCTTCAATTGAAATGTATAATCAATGAGGGAAGGATTCGGAATGATCAGGAGTGGCATACCACGTCCGGGAAGCGGGATCATTTCTTCACCGGACAGAAGAATCATTTCGTGGTGTCCTGCGTACGAATAATCAATTTTCCCTGAATCCGGATAGTAGCTGACATAGATACCTACTATGTGGTGCTCAATAACAAGTGGTGACAAAAGATTTTGAATTGTACGAAGTCCCTCTGCGGGGCTCACATTCCGGGAACTTGCCATTTTGAAAGCAAGGACTGCCATGCAGGAAATCATAGCTGCAGAAGTTCCGTGTCCTGAAACATCCCCAAAAAGAATGTCAATTCTGCCATCGCGGCATATTTCATAACTGATGAAATCTCCCCCGACTTTTTCCATTGGTTTAAAATAAGTGAAGAGCCGGAATTTGTCCGAATCAGGAAATTCGAGAGCAACGAGAGATTTCTGAGTTTCTTTCGCGCGTTCCAGATCTTCCATAATCTCGCCATAAAGATTGTCTAACGTTTCCTTGGATTTCCGAAGGGATTCCGATTGCATTTTAATTCGCCTGACATAGTCGGTGTTTGCAATGATTGTCTTGAGCCGCGAAATTAATTCCACTTCGCTGATTGGTTTTTTAATAAAATCCGTAGCGCCTGCATCAAAACATTCCTTCAAAACTTTTTCATTGTCATCAGCGGTCAGCATTATAACAGGAATTTCTTTGAACTCATCATTTGCTTTGATTTGTTTCAAAAGAGTCAGGCCATCGATGTTAGGCATATTGACATCCATCAGAACAATATCGAAGGATTCATACCGGAGCCTGTCGAAGAAAAATTCAGGTTCCAAAAGAAAGCCGGAAGAATATTTATACTTTTCCAGAATAGAATGTACCTGCTGAACATTATGTTCATTGTCATCAACGATTAATATCTTATTCATTTTTGATTTCACCGATAATCGCCGGAATTTGTTTTGCATTCTTTGAATAAACAGCTTCTTTAACCTTAATCAATGCAGGCTCGTAGATATTTTGAAATCCGCTGATCATCTGTAGCATCTTGTCTGCCTGCTTGACAATCAGGTCACTGGAAAATGGAGGAATCTCTGACAGGATCTGAAACTCTTTCGCCAATTCCTGCTTCAGTGAATCACTCATAGGAAGCTTCAGTTCTATTTCATTATTTTCGCTGACTTCATGGGTAAGGTATTTGACAAGGAGTGCGAGCATCCGGTTGAAATCCACCGGTTTTGTCAGGTAATCATTCATTCCGGCCCGCATCGCAATTGTTTCACTTTCCTTAAAAGCATCCGCTGATAATCCGATTATTGGAGTTTTTTCAAAACCGGAAATTTTTCGTATCTCTGAGGTTGCAGTGATTCCATCCATTTCGGGCATTTGCATATCCATCAGGATAAGATCGGGCCGCAATTCTTTCGTCTTCTCTACTCCCTGGATTCCATCGTCCGCAAAAAAGCTGCTGATCTCCAGTTTTCTGAAATAGGCTTTCATAATCTGCTGGTTAACCGGATTGTCTTCTACTACAAGAATTTTTATTCCCGGTGAGAAACTGATCTCGTTGTAACGGTTAGAGTTCACAATTGCTGCTGCGGATTTTGCTTCGGTGACAGGTAAACGGACAAAAAATGTAGACCCGAGTCCCGGCTCACTTTCAAGCCAGATTTCACCACGAAGCACTTTAACTATTTTTTGAGTAATGTTTAATCCGAGCCCGGATCCTCCAAAAGTTCTATGGGTTGATTTATCCGCCTGTTCAAAGGCTTCAAATATGGCTCCCTGTCTTTCCTTTGGCACACCGATTCCCGTGTCAGATATCTCAAAAATTACAGAATCGTTTTCCTTTCTCGCAATCATCTTCACTTCGTTTCCTTCCGGTGTGAACTTGATCGCATTACCAACAAGATTCATGAGAATCTGATTGAGCATGTTCCGGTCTGTAACGATGAAAGTGGGAAGGGATGAATCGAAGTCATAATTGTATTTCAGATTTTTGTTTAACGCCGAAACCCTGTTGATATGAAAAATATTCTGAAAAAGAAGCTGCAGATTCACAACTTCTTCGGTTAGAGTCAGCTTTCCTGCCTCTATCTTAGCCAGATCGAGCACGTTATTGATCAGCTCCGTCAGATTTTTTCCGGAATCATAAATACTCTTCAGATATTGCTGCTGAGTTTCCGGAAGACTCACATTATCGTTCAGAATCAACTGACTAAATCCAACAATTGCGTTGAGTGGAGTTCTTATTTCGTGACTCATGTTTGTAAAAAATTTTGTTTTCGCTATGTTGGCGTCTTCTGCGGATTGTTTTGCTCCCTGCAGTTCCTCATTCGCCCGGACAAGTTCCCTGTTTGCTGCAATTAATCTTTCAAGGTTCTTCGTATTGTATTTTTCCAGTTGCATAGCAGTGGCATTAAAAGCCTGGGCAAGATCTTCAAACTCATCGTATGTATGAAACTGGTTTTTTTCAACCCGTGTTGCATAATCTCCTTTTGCGAGATCCTTCATTGCACTGCTCAGCTTGCGGAATCTTATTCTTTGCCAATGTGAAAAGATAAAAGAGATGATAAGAATTCCCACAATTGAAAAGAAAATAATATATTTCTCAAGCCGGAGAATCCGGCCAATCTCATAGAAGGCTGAATTCTTTTCATTCCCGTAGACCACAACAAGATTGCTGAACTGTAAAAGCTGATAGGAATTCAAAGTAATGTTTTGTGTATTCGGAGCATTCAGATAGAACGATCCAACTGAAATCCCCGAGTAGATTTTTTTTTCTGTATCCTGATCCATTGAAATCCTGGACCCGACCGGAAACGGACTTCCCATGTTCAGATGAACTATTCCTTTCCGGTTCATAACGAAGATGTATTCATTTTTTAAAACTGCAATGTCGAGAAGTGCTTCATACAGCGGAGTCAGTGAAACAAGTTCCCGTTTCCCGATGAACTCTTCATT
>JAIOQL010000623.1 GCA_021413405.1 Leptospira sp. | reverse complement strand
CAAACATACCCAGGATACTTGGATTGTTTCCGGCACTTGTAGATGAGCCAATTGAAAACGATGCGCTAAACGGATTTTTCAGATCTCTCCCGTCTTTGTCCTCGCAGGATTTTGTTAGACTATAAGTATAGCTTCCATATTTAAAGGCTTGAGCTGGAGTGAAATTGAATGTAATGTCTGTCGAATCCATAAATCCAAGCGTAGTAGGGACGATGCTAAAGGCCAAACGGCATGCATCCATATTCATGGGTTTACTAAACATGAAACTGATTTTCTGATTTGTTTGTAAGTTTGAAGACCCGGAGGTTGGACTTGAAAGTAGAATATTAGGAGGTTCAGCCTCTCCCGGAAACGGGCTGAATTTCTGGGCTCCTTTTGCAGCTTTGTTACATTGAACAGAAAAAGCTGCAATTGAAATCAAAATAAGAAAAGCGACTGAAGACAGACTTTTATAATATTTCATTTTTTCTGCAATTTCCTTTCTTGAATGTTTCTTGGTTTTAAGAGAATATTTTGTTTCTCGTCCCCAAAATAATTCCGGTTACTATGGAGTAGTTCCGCAATGAGAGTGTTCCCTTTTCCGGAAGAGTACTGGATCATTTTGAAAAATTCCGGTGGAAGACTCGATGCAAGAGACAGATCATAAACTCCGCTGATATAGTTTGAAATTGCATCAGAAAGTTCTTCCTGTGCTTTTAGGAATTCGATTTCTGCATTGACAACGTCTCCTTTCTTCCCATGGCCCAGACCAAGCTTCGAATTCATGATCTTGAGTGCCTCAAACTGAAGCATAACTCTTGAATTGGAAAGCCTGATCATTTCCCAGGATTCATTGAGACGGTCGACAGCTTTGTTTGCTTCGATCGTTACAGTATTTTCGAGAACTTTGTGATTTTCAATTGCTTCGGTTAACTGAAGCTTACTCTCCAATATTTTCCGGGAATAACTAAGATTATCAAAAAACTGAATAGTGGAGCTGGAATATCCATTTGTTCCGGGACCAACAAATTGGTTTCCATAACCTGAATATCTTTGGATACCATTCCCATCTTTCTGAACACCAAGATTGCCTGTAGTCTGAGTGGTTGTGCTTCCTAGTGGGAAGTTGAGTGCGAAATTAAACCCGTACGCATCATGCCTCAGAGGAAACTGATCACCGTTCCTGCCGAAGTATCCCCCGACATACAATTTTGGAATCCAATAATTCTCGGCAATATCTTTGTCATTTTTTAGCCGGTCAATAACT
>JAIOQL010000622.1 GCA_021413405.1 Leptospira sp. | reverse complement strand
GTGGAGTTCCCCCAACAATAACCGACTTTTCGTCCCGAATCCTAATGAGTCACCGAATTCCCGTTAGGGTTTATCGTAAAATCAGGTTCAGAATCCGCAGGTAATTTATATTCCCTTTCTTTTCCGGTTTTGGATAGATCCCGGATCAGCATAAAAAAGCAATTTTGTTCAAATATTAAAAAATTTCAGGATTATCCCATATATAATCTCATGACAAATAATAAGACATGTTTATGAACCCTGATCTTCTATTATTCATTTTAGTAATCGCATCAAACCTGCTTGGAGGGTTTATAAAAATAAGACCGATCAGATTAAAATATTTTCATCTCTCCCATCATTTTCTGTATTTTTTTGTAATGGCAGCCGCAATGTATTCCTCGACAGCTGCCTATTTCTTTCACGAAAAAATAAACTATTATTCGATCGGTGTTTTCCTGATACTGACACCTCTCTCCTTTTTTAAAAAAGGAAAAAAGGTGCATATAATTCTCGGTGTCACAGCCCTTTTACTTTCCGGGCTGGGTTATTATTTTTCCTAAACCAGATATTTCCGTGCAAAGGTTCCAAGCGCACCTTTCAGTTTCGTATACGGTGGAAAAAACATTGAGATTTTAGTAAGCTTGGATAGTTTAAGAACTGATCTCTCGTGTGAAAAATCTTTAAACCCGAACCATCCGTGATAACTTCCGATCCCGCTATTATTCACTCCGCCAAATGGAAGATGGGCATTCAAAAGGTGAACGAGCACTCCATTTATTACGGCTCCTCCTGATGACGTATTTCTGATTATTTCCCGTATGTTCTTTTTGTTTTCACTGAAGATATAAAGAGCCAGTGGCTTCTCCATACTGTGAATGATGTCATAGACTGAATTTATATTATTATATGTCATCACCGGTAACACGGGACCAAAAATCTCTTCTTTCATGATATCTGAATCCAGTTTAACATTTGAAATGAGTGTTGGCGAAATATATTTTTCTTCGGTCCGGAAATGACCTCCAATTTCAATCTTTGCTCCACCGCGCACAGCGTCGTCAACATAGCCTTTTATTCTGCTGAAATTCCGGTCGTTTATTATCCGGCTGAGATGCGGAGACTGGTGCCAATGTTCATGCGAATCTCCGTAATACTTATGAAATTCCTTCCGCATCTCATCCTTGAATTCCTGGAATTTGGATTCATGAATGAGGAGATAATCGGGAGCAACACAGGTCTGACCTGCGTTAACCGCCTTTCCCC
>JAIOQL010000621.1 GCA_021413405.1 Leptospira sp. | reverse complement strand
CTCACAAAAACGGTTCCACCTTTCGGAGGTTCTTCTCCCGCCATTATTTGTTACTTTACGTAGGCCTCACCCGCACTTGCGGCAATTCCCATTACTTCCCCGGTTGATCTCATTTCTGGACCAAGTATTGTATCGACTCCCGGGAACTTATTAAACGGGAGAACTGCTTCTTTTATATTCACAAGTTTTGGTATTATTTCTTTTGTTAGTCCAAGTTCTTTGATTGTTTTTCCTGTCATGATCATTGTCGCATATTTTACAATCGACAGGCCAATCGCTTTTGAGACAAACGGCACTGTCCTCGAAGCCCTCGGATTCACTTCAAGGATATAAAGAGTTTCATCTTTAATTGCGAATTGAATGTTGATGAGACCTTTCACGTTCAGTTCCAGTGCCAGGGCCTGCGTTGCTGAACGGATTTCGGAAAGAATTTTATCTGAAAGTGTCTGTGGAGGAAGCATGCATGCTGAATCACCACTGTGAATCCCTGCCTCTTCAACGTGTTCCATTATTCCTGCAATGAAAACTGTTTCGCCGTCGCATAACGCATCTACATCTACTTCAATAGCATCCTCAAGGAATGAATCGATCAATATCGGTTTGTCTTCAGAAATTTCTTCCGCTGAGTCCATATATTTATCGAGTCCTGATTCTTCGTTAATTATTGCCATTGCGCGACCGCCCAGAACATAGCTTGGCCTAACCAGAACCGGATAAGTAATCCTTGCTTTTCAGTTTTTGCAGAACCTCTACGAACCGTTTTCTGTCTTCTGCCCTGTCGAGTGAATCGGGGCTCGTTCCCAAAATCGGAACTCCCCTTGCTTCCAGATCTTTTGCGAGTTTTAGCGGGGTTTGTCCGCCGAATTGTACAATGACTCCATATGGTTTTTCATTGTTGTAGACGTTCATAACATCTTCGAGGGAAAGAGGTTCAAAATAAAGCCTGTCACAAGTATCATAATCAGTAGAGACAGTTTCCGGGTTTGAATTAATCATTATTGATTCGATTTCCATTTCCTGCAAAGCGAAAGAGGCGTGGCAGCAACAATAATCAAATTCGATTCCCTGACCGATCCGGTTTGGTCCTCCACCCAGAATTATTACCGATTTTTTTTCTGTTCTGATTGATTCATTTTCATCTTCGTAAGTGGAATAAAAATAAGGAGTGTATGCTTCAAACTCTCCGGCACAAGTATCAATTGTTTTGTAAACCGGGAAGATTTTGTTTACCTTCAGATAATTTTCAATTTCCAGTTCTTTTGCCAGGAGTATTTTTGTAACCTGTGCCTTCATCATACTGACAGATTTTTTTGACAATACTATCTGTTTGACTTCTTCTTCAATTGACAGGTAGGCAAGCTGTTTGTTTGAAAATCCTGCTTTTTTCATTTTTAGAATTTCGGCCATTCCATTTTTCTTGAATTCTATTTCGAGAACAAGAAGATCATGCATCTGGTTCAGGAACCATGGATCGATCCCTGTATTTTTTGCTATTTCGGATACCGAAAAATTTTCATTGAATGCCACTTTGACATAGAAAATTCTTTTATCAGTCGGACGTTTTATGTTTTTAGTAATGAATTCTTTTCTTTCTGACGCAGGAAGATTCCATATTTCCAGGAGTTCCTTCAAATATCCGTCAGATCCGAAACCAAACCTGTCATTCTCGAGTGACCTGAGTGCTTTCTGGAAGCTTTCTTTGAAAGTTCTCCCGATTGCCATTGATTCTCCGACAGCCTTCATTTGGACGCCAAGCGTGTCATCAGTCCCCGGAAATTTTTCAAAGGCGAATCTTGGGATTTTTGTTACAACATAATCAATTGATGGTTCAAAGGATGCGGGTGTAACTTTTGTAATATCATTTCTGATTTCGTCTAACGTATATCCGATTGAGAGAAGCGCCGCGATTTTGGCAATAGGGAATCCTGTTGCTTTTGATGCGAGTGCGGAGGATCTGGAAACCCGAGGATTCATTTCAATGACAAGAATTTCCCCATTTTTCGGATTCGTTGCAAACTGGATATTAGAACCACCTGTTTCGACACCAATTTCCCTGATTATTTTTAGAG
>JAIOQL010000009.1 GCA_021413405.1 Leptospira sp. | reverse complement strand
TCGTTCTGGAATTTGCTCCCAACGGCAACCCTGTATCCCCATTTAGAGCTGTGGAAAAAAAGTCTGCACCACCAAATGAATAAGCTCCGTTACTATCTCCGTCTTTTCCTGTCACTTTGATCGGAGTTCCGGTTGTAGACGACAATGAAATTCCGAGAGTTCCGGAATCAGAGAGAGAACCATTGTCAAAATTCAACTGAACCAGGGCTCCAATGAAAATAGTAATATTGATATTGGCATTCATGCTTCCGTTTGCACCGGATGCAGAAATGGCATATCTGGTAGACGACTGCAAAGTGGTTGGCGTGCCGGTTATCAGACAGCCAGAACTTAGAGAAAGTCCAAGTGGTAGGGCTGGACTAGAGGAACAGGATGAGATAATTTCGGAAACAGTTGGAGACACCGTCGAAATGGAAAAATTTTGCGGAAATAAGAAGGAACTCGCGGAATAGCCGAGAGTTGGCCCTGTAGGACAGTTGGGACTTTTTAAAATACATTCAATGGCTTTGATTTGCAGGAAGGAGCGGCTGCCCAAATCATTTGGGTTATTCAGATTCGAAGTATTGCAGTAAATGGAAACAACAAATGGTAAAAACAGAGCGGAAGCATTCGTGATTCCGGATACCAGTTTAAGAAGCGAATTTATTCTAACCTTCATTGTCATAAAAAAATCAATATACGACAAAAAAACGAATTTGTCGTCCGGAACTATATAAATATCCGCGATACCGCCGGCATCATTTTGAAAGTAATAAAAAAATCTGGGAAGCATACTCGTTGTTCTATCAATGGTAAAAAAATATGCCCAACATCCATTTGCGGCAGGAGCAGGAGGCGTAATAAATCCGGCAGAAAATAGTACATCAAATACAGTCCCACCGGGAATTGTGGTTGGTGCGATTGATTTATACCAGAGTAAAAAAGAAAATGGAGTACGTGTTGTAGAAACGGCCCCGGGATCAAAATTATAATTAGTATTAATATATGTATTGGAAGTTCCATCGAAAGAAAGTGCTTTGTTCGCCGCATCATACCTGTCCATAGTTGATGCTGCACCAACCAGGGTTGCGGCAGGTCCGACAAGAGTAGTTGCATTGCCATCCAATGGATTATGGTAAACAAGATTCGAAGGGGTAGCAATCCCGACACCAGTAAGATTTACGATAAAATCTGGTGACCATCGGATAGGAATTGATAATGTTGCGGTTTCGGACTTTGTGAGTGATGCTGAATAAGTAACCGTAAAAGTTACTGACTTCCCGGGAAAAACAGTTGTAGTAGAAGGTTGAATAACCGAATACTGATTTCCTTTCACAGAGAGATTTCCTAAATTCAAATAATTTGTTCCAAGATTATTTATAGTAAAGATTCTTCGGACTGACTGTCCGACAGATACTACATTCATATCATAATTCATATTACTAGTTACTTTGGTATTCCCTTGAGCAACGATAGAAAACTGCGGTGCATCCAGGCAGGAAGTATCATTTAAAAGACATTTTAAAAATTGGATTTTATAGAACGCGCCACTGCCAGTATCGTTTGGATTATTGAGTTTTAAAGGCGCGCAGGATGATCCCGCAAAATTAAATATGAGCAAAGCCAGATTACAATGGATTAAAAATACAGTGCACCGGATTGGA
>JAIOQL010000629.1 GCA_021413405.1 Leptospira sp. | reverse complement strand
CGCACAGCACGTTACAATGTTGAAGAGAAAAACTGGAAGCTCGAAAAAATAGAAGAAATTAATTTTACCGATACAATGGAAGTCGAATCATACAATAATATTCCGGAAAAAATTTATAATTTTCCGGAAGCTGCAGATTATTTCGCCAAACCGATAAAAAAAGTGGAAGAGATGAATTTCTTTGACATTACTGAGGAAATCCGGGTGAGGAAGGCGAAGGGGATGTCCTATAACGATCTTGAAGTAGAACGCCACTCCATTTTTGCAATGCCACTCATGTGTGTAATAGTAGTACTGATTGGTGCTATCGCGGGGGCATTCACAAAACGTTCTGCCGGAGTTGCCTCCCTCGGGATCACTATCGGTGTCGTTCTGATTTATTATATCATGGCGTCAACAGGGCGGTCTCTCGGAGAAAACGGCGGGATCCCTGCGTTTGCAGCCGTCTGGTCGACTTCATTGTTTTTTTTGGGTATCTCATTTTTTCTTTATAAGAAATTTAATTTATAAAAAAGAAATTTTTACAGATAACACCAAGCGTTCCAAAGAAAAATCCCAAAATCCAGCCACCGATAATATCACTTACGAAATGGTGAAGTGTCAGAAGCCGTCCTATTCCTGCGAGAAAAGAAAACAGGAAAAGAACTTCCGGATATCCAAAGCCGGAAACCAGAATTACTGCAACAATCATAGAATTTGCTGCATGAGCTGATGGAAATGAATGCTTCATATCAGGATTTGCATCTGTTTTTCCCATCACACTGATGAGAGGCCTTTTTCTGGAAATCGCTTTTTTTATGAACAGCACCAACCGGTCATTCAGAAAGGTAAATATTCCGGTTATCAGGATCAGAAATGGAATTTCGGAAAGTTTGGAATAATGTGCTATAAAAGGGATCAAGACCAGAAAAAAAACTTCACCGCGATTTACCCTGGAAAGAATCCATCCGAGTTTTTCATTTTGAATTCTCTTTTGAATGAATCCGGCTACATATAAATCGATTCTTGAAACCAGTTTTTTAAATTTCAAGACTCTATTTCTTTTTTCAGATAGGATATTAGTTCGGTAAGAGGAATTTCATTTTGTTCGCTTTTTTTGAGATTTTTCACATTTACAGAATTCTTCAGAATTTCATTTTTTCCCTGTATTAGAACGAAGTTGTAGCCTTTTTTTTCCGCAAGTGCAATCTGTTTGCCAAGTTTTACGGAACCATCCAGCATCTGTTCGCACCGGATATTCTCTTTCCTGAGGGATTCGGCAAGTCTCATTCCGGCAATCAGCTCGGAGTCTTCCATCAGGGCAATAAAAACTGTTTCCTCTTTGTTCAGATCCGGCAGAAGTTTATGCGTTCTTAGAAAATTCTCAAGAGTGACGTCGCCAAGCCCGAATCCGATCCCGCTGAGCTCATCGTTTGAAAACAATCCAATCAGGTTATCATATCTTCCACCACCATAGAGGGATCTTCTGTTGTCGGGATTAGTATCGAATATTTCAAAAATGAGTCCAGTGTAGTAATCAAATCCCCTGACAACGGAGGGATCAAA
>JAIOQL010000628.1 GCA_021413405.1 Leptospira sp. | reverse complement strand
ATCAACGGTTCCCTGAAAATTGACGGGAAATTTGAAGGAAAATCCCTTCAGGCAGAGCAACTTTATATTGGTGTCGGAGGAAAAGTCAAAACAAACGTTACGGCAGCCAGTGTAATTGTAGAAGGCATAGTTATAGGTAATATCACAGCGCGAAATAGAGTGATGCTTTTGCCAACTTCTAAAATCCTTGGGGATATCAAAACTCCTGAATTAATTATTCAGAATGGAGTGATCCTGGAGGGAAGATGTATGATTTCAAATGACCTCAAACATTCCGCTAAAGATTTCATAGAATTGGATTATTCCAAAG
Organism: Leptospira sp.; assembly: GCA_021413405.1. GTDB lineage: Bacteria > Spirochaetota > Leptospiria > Leptospirales > Leptospiraceae > JAIOQL01. The sequence continues at coordinate 5,807 of JAIOQL010000628.1, read as the reverse complement.
ATGCGCTGACAGTAGAAAAACTTTTCGGTAAAACGTCAGCCAAAGAATAGTATTGTTTGAAAAACGTAATTATCTCAGAAGGTGATCCAACCGGGATAAATTATGAAATATTAAATAAAATCTCCGGATCGTTGATCAGGCTTTCCGCTTCCCGTCCGGTAATCTTTATATCCAGTCAAAAAACTTTCATCCCTTCTGGTTTCAGGGAACTTAAAAATTTGCCGGAAGAAAATCAACAAGCACCCCCAGGGCTTCATTTTCATGTAACCCCGGCTCTATCAAATTCCGAAGAAAAGAAACTGAAATTGGGATTCCCATCCATTTATTCCGGAAGATGCTCTTATGAATCGTTTAAACGTGCCATGTCACTCCAGAAAAAAATTGGCGGTGATATGCTGACTCTACCTCTCAGTAAGGAATGGGTTAAAAAATCTGGAATAAAAAAATTTAGCGGACACACGGAAGAGCTTGCATCGTTTTTTAAAAAGGATACTTTTATGCTAATGTATGGCAGAACGATGAAAGTGATCCCGCTTACAACTCACATTCCTTTAAGAAATGTTTCCCGGTATCTCAAAAAGATACATGTGGATTCCCTTATTTCGGCCATTAAAAATACAAATCTTTTGCAGAGCCCGGAAATATCCTTTTGTGGTGTGAATCCTCATGCAGGTGAGGGTGGCAGAATCGGGACCGAGGAAATTGAAATTTTACAACCGATCATAAATAAAATGAAAAGATCGCACCTGAAGGTTCACGGTCCATTTTCTGCGGATTCATTGTTTACCGGGAGTATACGGAAAAAATTCGATCTGATTATTGCCTGCTATCATGATCAGGGTCTGATTCCATTCAAATCAATTGAAGGAAAAACGGGTGTGAATGTCACTTTGGGACTGGATTTTCTTCGCGTTTCACCGGATCATGGCACTGCTTTTGATATAGCGGGAAAAGGCATAGCAGATCCGGGGAGCCTTCTCGAATGTATAAAAGTTCTGGAGAATTACAAAAATTGACTCTCATTGATCAGATAACTTTTCCGCTTTTTATATTATGGATTATAGGCCTATTTCTTGTTACATTCCGGCGGGACATTGATTTTCTCTGGAAAGTAACGTTTCTCTTTATTTTTGTTTTTTATTTTTTCCAATTCTATCCGGATTTCATGAAAGGCTACGAAAGGCTTATGAAAAATTATCCCGCAGAAGTAGTTCAATGGATTTTTGGAATCGGAAAGGCGTCCTACTATTTTCTTTTGATCGTGTGGCCGGTCAGCCTGATCAGGATGTTTTATTCAGGATCGGAATCACTAAGCCGGACACTGATCATAGTTCTGATAACATCAACAATGATTTTCTGGATAATCTTCTTTTTCTGGTCGAAATATGAAGCAGAAATTGATGCATTTCTTTACGGACCGTTCACCAGACTGATTTCGATTTAGGCAACCGGAGAAAATTTAATTTTCGAAAGCCTCAGGCAAATTTCCAGAGTTTTCTTTGACTATATAATTCCAGTGCCCCATCTTTCTTCCTTTTTTCGGAATATCTTTCTGATAAAGATGAAGCCGGAAATCAGGGTCTGCAAGGCGTTTCGCCGAAGAATTCATATCCTTTAGAAAATGTTCCCCCATAATGTTCTTCATAATGCAAGGGACTGATTCGAGACTCTTGTCAATTGGAATATTGCAAAGTGTCCGGAGCTGGAGGTCAAATTGGGAAAGATTTGCTGCATCCATTGAAAAATGTCCTGAATTGTGCGGGCGCGGAGCGAATTCATTACAAATCAGTTCGCCTTTCTTTATGAAAAATTCAAAACCAAGCACGCCAACATAATTCAGTCCGTCCATGAGAATTTCAGTGCTCTTCATGGCCTTGGTTATTATTTCCTTTTCAATCCTCGCCGGGTAGATACTGAAGTCGAGAATATGATTCGTATGAATATTCTCAGAAGGTTTAAACATTGCTGTGCTTCCGTTGAGAAAACGTGCACCGATAACTGAAATTTCTTTTTCAAAAGGAATGATTTCTTCAATGATAAAGTCTATTTTTTTTTTACTCTTAAGCAAACGGATAAGATCTGATTCCCGTTTTATTCTATATTGTCCCTTACCGTCATATCCAAATTTATTTTCTTTTACTATGCAGGGATATTGTATCCAGCCTTTATTTGCTTCAAAATCTTTCAGACTCCTGATCAGAAAAAATTCTGCTGTTTTGAGGCCAATCTTTCTGAAGAATGTTTTTTCTACTGAACGTTCCTGTGCAATCCGGATTGCATGGGGGGAAGGGCTGATCGGGATGGAATTTTTCTTTGCAAAATCTTCTATTGTTGACAATGCTATCTCCGGGATATTTTCAAATTCAAAAGTCAACCCGTCTATTTCATTGAGGAATTTGCGTAATTTTTTCGTATTTTCATAACTGCCTACCGATTCGCTTGCCCCTGCTTTTCCGGAAGGAGTCGCTGTGTCCGGGGAATAAACATGCACTTTGTACCCATGCCGGATCGCTGACTGGGAGAACATTCTTCCAAGTTGTCCGCTCCCCATGACGCCTAACGTATTTCCCGGCAGAAGAATTTTCTTCAATTGAGGTCCTTGGTTTTTGAAAGTGCCGAGTCGTTTAATTTTTGCCGGTATGTTTCCAGTTTTTCTACAAGAGACTGATCGGAAATAGATAGTATTCTGATCGCCAGAAGACCCGAATTTGTTGCCCCTGATTGGCCGATTGCGAGAGTTCCAACGGGTACTCCAGCCGGCATTTGAACAATCGAATAAAGACTGTCAATCCCACTTAAGGCTTTTGATTGGATTGGAACACCAAGGACTGGAAGAGTCGAAATAGATGCAATCATTCCCGGTAAGTGTGCAGCGCCTCCGGCTCCTGCAATTATTATCTTTATTCCACGGGACCTTGCATTCTTTGCAAATTCGAACATAAATTCAGGAGACCGGTGCGCGGAAACTATCTGCTTTTCATAGGGGATTTCGAATTCATCCAGAATAGAGCACGCTTCTTTCATCGTATCCCAATCCGAATGAGATCCCATTACTACGGAAATTGTAGCTTTTTCAGTCATATGGAAAAAATTCTCTCTTTATGGAAATATGCAATACATTTACTATCTCAAAATTTCAGCTATTCTTTCCATTTTCATCGATCGTGAACCTTTTATCAGAATAAAGCTCCCTGGCGAAAAGTTCTCACCAACGTATTCCATTATTCCCTTGATTGACTCTTCATCCGCCGTAAAATGAATTCCAAGACCTGTATTTTTTTTACTCTTGAGGAAAGAATTTAATATGCATTCTGAGTCTGAACCGAAAGTAACCAGGCCCAAAACATTTAAATCAGCCGCAAATTTTCCAACGTCCTTATGGAACTTTTTAGAAAATTTTCCCAATTCTTTCATGTCCCCCAATATCGCATAAAAACCATTGCCCCCGGATAGCTGTTCCGCTGATTCAAGAGAGGAAATCATTGATTCCGGATTGGCATTGTAAGTATCGTTAATAACTGCGAATTTTGATTTTTCAATTACAAATCTATTCCCGGTATTTTGATATGCGGAAATTCCGTTCAAAACGGATAGAATAGGGAACTTTAATTCAAAAAGAAGAGAAATGGCTCCGAATAGATTCTGTAAAATTTTCTCACCTGGAAAATTCCAGTTCAACTGGTTGCCGGATACATTGAGTTCGAATCCATCTTTTTTTTTATTCAATATTTCTATCCCGGAACTCTTTGAAAACCCGAAATGTCTTAAATTAATGTGTTTCCCGTTGCAGGCGTTTTCAAAGATTTTTCTAAAAGCGATATTTTCCGGAATGAATAGCATCGATTTTTTTTTCATACCGTCTGTTATTTCGGCTTTTGCACGTGCAATATTCTTCAGAGATCCAAGATTTTCTATATGCGCTGAACCGGAATTTGTGATGATTCCAAAGTCCGGCTCAGCCATTTTGCTCAGCTTTGAAATCTCCCCGGAATGATTCATGCCCATTTCGATTACTGCAAATCTTGTTTTTTCATTTATCCGGAACAAAGTGAATGGAACACCGATTTCATTGTTAAAATTCCTTTCAGTAACAACAATTGAATCTTCTCCAAGGAATCTGATGGCAGATGCCAGAATTTCTTTTGTAGTTGTCTTTCCGCTGGAGCCGGTTACTGCAACTACAAACGGTCTGAACCGTTTTCTGTGAAATCCGGCAAGGCTTCCAAGAGCGACTAACGTATCCTCGACAAAAATACATTTTGCCAGTTCCTCGTCAGAAAAGGTTTTGAGAATCCCATGGTTTTTTATGCAAAGTGTAAAGAGTGCGCCCCTGGAAAAGGCATCGCGGATAAATTCGTGACCATCCCTTTTTCCGGTTAACGGAATGAATAGACTTCCATTATCCGCCTCTTGGGATGAAGTCGTAATGTTTGCAAAAGACGGATTTTCGCTCCAATCCAGAATCCCTTTTATGTCTGCTGATAAAACCTTTCTGACAGTTTCAATTGAATAGATGAATTTTTCTTTCATTCTTTTCTAACTGAAACAGGAAACCAATCCATTTTCGAACAGTACATTGATATCAGCGATGTTCTGTTCGAAATCGGGATTACTGATTCTGATTACAGGTTCTGAAATTGTTTTACCGATGAGGTTGAATGAAAGACCAAACGATTCCGTCATTTTTTTAATTTTCCCGGAATGATCAGAATTAAACGAAATTATTATTGAGCATGCAGATTCACCGAAAAGTGTTTCATCCATCCTTGCGCCTTTTATAGCTGCCAGGTCGAGATCGAGACCGATTTTTCCAGGAAAAGAAATTTTACATAACGCAACAAGTAATCCACCCAGCGAGAGATCTTTTGCAGAAGAAATCAATTCTTGTTCATTTAAACCCAGGAAAAGTTTCTGTAAATTAAGTTCATCTCCAAGATCCAATTGAGGTATTTCTCCGCACACCTGTCCATGGGCTACATTCAGATATTCGGAACCCCCGAGAGTTGGTCTGAATTTTCCTATTAACGCAATGCCGAGATTTTCTTTCTGAGGGTAATTCCTGACATGATTGTTTATATCTTTTATCAGTCCAACCATTCCAATTGTAGGAGTTGGAAACACCGGACCCTCAGAAGATTCATTATAAAAAGAAACATTTCCACCTGTGACCGGAAGATCAAGAAACCGGCAGGCATCACCCATTCCGCGGATACATTCTGTGAATACGTAGTAATTTTCAGGGTTATATGGATTTGCAAAATTCAGATTATTTGTGATACCGAGTGGCTTTGCACCCGTAACGAAAACATTTCGTGCGGATTCACAAACTGCATGAATTGTTCCGGAATATGGATTTAAATATGTATAGCGTGAGTTGCAATCTGTAGAAACTGCTATTCCTTTATTTGTTCCCGGAACACGTGCAAGACCACCGTCAAATCCCGGTGGGATTACTTTTACTAGACCTACGTCAGTATCGTACTGCTCATAGAGAGGTTTTCGTGAACATATATTCGGTGAGGAGATTATTTTGAAAAGCGCTTCGCTAATTGTTTTTGCAGAATAAATATCCGGAATCATATCCAGATTCAGAATCTTTTTCGAATCGAGGTAGGCAGGTCGCTTTGTTTCCCGCAGATATCGGGGAGCCTCTCCTCCCAGAACAAGAGAAATGGCAGGAATTTCCGCTTTGATCTTCCCATTTTTTTTGACCCGGAGTAATCCGTCAGAAGTTACGATTCCAATTTTTACTGCACTTAAATCCCATTTTTTGAATACCTGTATGAGTTCTTCTTCTTTTCCTTTTT
>JAIOQL010000627.1 GCA_021413405.1 Leptospira sp. | reverse complement strand
AAGTCGCAAGAACAGGAGGAAGTTTCACATTCAATGCTTCGGAAACCGCAACAATCCCGACAGGCAAAGAATCACATAGAATACTCATTTCGCGCTTCACCAGCAATTCTTCGGAAGAACTTGCTGCCATTCCGAAATTATCCCGGTTTGTTTACACTACAGAAAAAATCAAAAACAAGATTTCATTCCCTCTCTTGCCGGGAAAAGCAAACCTGATAAAGGATTCAGGATATGTGGGAGAGACGTCGATTCCCTACTTCCCTCCTGGAAACGAATTCACAATCTCCTATGGCATTGAAAATACAATCCGCCTTTCATACAAAACTGAAAATAGAAATGACACGGAAGGAATAGTAACAAACAGAAAGCTCACAAACAAAAACGTAATCATAACAATTGAAAATTTTGATAATTCTCAAAAGACAATTAATCTTTCAGACCAGGTACCGGTCTCTGACATAGAAGAAGTTGAAATTGAAATAAACAGGACAAAAACAACTCCGGGCTACACGGAGAAAATAAAGAATTCCGGGATTTTGCACTGGGTCATCACAATCCCGCCTAACTCAAAAAAAGAAGTCATTCTGAATTTTAACATCAGGACTCCCGCAAATTCAAATTTGAATTTTTAGAAACTGACAGATTTTGAAATAGCAATTGCGTCAGGAACCCCGGAAATATCCCAGAGTTCTACATTCGCTTCAAAGGTGAAATCTACAGGAAGTTCAACATCGATGCCCCCTTCCCCCATGTTGCCTGTATGGTGCACCGCCGTTGTTTTTGCTATCCCTTCCGGTGATTTCGATCTAAACTCCGGAACAATTGTTTTCGTTACTATTTCACTCAGCCTGATTTTCAGAAAAGCAGAATGATCCTTTCTCCCGGGAATATCCATGAACTCATACGTTATACGACACTGTTTTATCCGTCCGTCTCTCCGCATTTCAGTTATATTCTTAATCTTAATGTATGGAAGATTCTCTTTTTCCGGTCCTCCTATATCCGTTTCTCCGGCATCCGGAAAAATATCATCGAAAGCATTCCCTATATCTTTATCGCTCTGAATCGAAAAATATTTACCCCCTCCCTGTCGC
>JAIOQL010000626.1 GCA_021413405.1 Leptospira sp. | reverse complement strand
GGCATTTTTTTCTCAGATCAAGAAGGTTGTATTTTGAAATAGTCCCGTCTTTCCATTGGATTGAAATTTCGGATTCACTGGTTATTATTTCCTGTGGAATTGTGGATAGGGGATTTTTCATTTTGGGAGGCTCAGAATTTTCTTCCGGAAAAACCCGATTGTTGTTCCATACGTAATTTTTTCGTCGTGCGTCATGTCCCCAAAATCAAAAGTATCTCTTTCAAAAATCAGGATCACGGTTGACCCCATTTCAAATCTTCCGAGTTCGCTGCCCTTTTGAATCAGGATGTCTACATTTTCGTATGAAACATCTTTGGAATACCTTAACCAGGAATTGGTAACCATTTTGTTGTCATAGGTAACGCGGATTTTTCCAACATTGGAGGCCCCGACTTTAACCACTGCTATCTTGCCATATTCTGTCTGCAAAAATGTAATCAGTCTTTCATTTTTTGGAAAGAGTCCCCTGATTCCAAGAACGGCTAGTTCATTCACAGGGAACAATTTTCCCGGTTCATAATAATAACCAAGGATCTTTCCATAAAATGGTGAATGTATCCTGTGGTAGTCCTGCGGGGAAAGATAAAATGTTATGAATTTTCCATTTATAAATGAATCAAGATATTTCCTGGAACCAAGAAGATCTTTCAGACTGAAATCATTTCCCTTAGCCTGAATCAGGGTCCTCTCGTTTATATCCCCAAAATTTGTGACCTTTGCATCGACAGGGGAGACCACTGCATTTTCTTCCGAATCAATAATCCTTGCCCCGGCTTTGAGGGCTCTTGTGAAAAACTGGTTGAGTGAATTGTATTCCCATATTTGTAATTCTGCTTCATCAACATTGATTTTATACATTTTTGAAAATGCTTTCAGAACTGGTATCATGATAAATCGCGGGAGCCGGATGTAGGACAGAAGTCCGAATAGTTTTGAGATTAGATTTTTTGGTAAAAGAGTAAGAACCAAGATATAAAAATCTTTGAATATTTCATATCTTGTTCCGCTTTCAGAGACAAACCGTTTGAGTTCAAAAACTCCTACAGGACCCAGGAGCAATAGAGAGATGAGAACCGGCACGGCAGTAATCAGTGCGAGAGTCAATCCAAGATTGTACGAGTAAAACAGAACTACATCTCCCTGCGCAATGAAAATGTAGGACATTACGAGAATCACAGTTATGAAAAGTATGCGAAAAAAATTCGCAAATTTTTCACCGGATATGTAGTAGGCGCTCTGCTCACCTGTATAAAACCAGCCGGAAAGGGAAATTATCCCGAAAAAAATCAGTGAAACAAAAAATAGAATTGCCGGTAATTCATCCGACAAAGCAAAGAGAGATCGTAAGAATCCAAGCTGGCTTTCTGCGCCAGAGACGCCATATGAATAAAGTGCATAAAATACCAGTGTGGAGACTACGAATCCTTCGAAAAGAGTGGAGAGCATACTTACGAGACCCTGCTTCACCGGGGAATCGGTTCTAACAATTCCTGAAATGCCGGCGCTCTTTCCCATCCCCGCTTCTGTCGCAAGAAAATAGGTTCCTACGGAACCGGACATTGATTTAAAGATCAGGAATATTCCCCCGGTTGCGATGCCTGCCGGATTGAATGCTTCCTGTATTACAAATGACAGGAAGGGAACAAATTCTTTCAGATCATTCTGAAACAAAATATAATAGCAGGAGAAAAATAGAACAAGCCCGATTGGTGCGAGATACCCGGACATTCTTCCGACCCTGCGAATTCCACCCAATACAACAAAAATGAGAACGGCGCAGGTTACGATTGGAGCGGTCATTCCCCGGATTCCAAATGCGTTATTTGAAATGTAGGTTATAGTCAGGACGGGTACGACTCCGCCAAGTGTAAGCACTGTGAGCAGGGAAGTGAAAGCAAAAAGAATTGCCAGCCATTTTGCGCGAAGCGCTTTTTCTATGAAATACATCGGCCCTGAAAGATATCTTCCATTGGGAAGCTTAGTTCTGAAGCGCACCGCAAGCGTTGAAGAAACAAAGCGGATTGGCATCGCAAGAAAGGAAGATACCCAAATCCAGAAAAGTGCTCCCGGACCGCCTGTCATGAGAGCCAGGGCCGACCCGACGATTGCCCCAAGGAGAAGAGAAGATCCGGTGCTCGCAAAAAAAGCCTGTGAATGGACTAATTGCCCCCTTGATCCCTTAAAATCCATCGCTCCTGATAGAATTTTGAGAGAAAGAAAAAGAAATCTGATTTGTGGAAACCGCAGCCTGATTGTCAGGTAGAGGCCACAAAGCAATATCAGAAAAAAATATGGATTTGCGATATCATTTCCGAGAAGGAGAAGGCTTTTTTGGTTCATTGGATCATAATTCCTTGATTATACTTTCTCTGTAAATGCTTTTCAGCACAACGATGCTGAGACGTGCACAACTAGGAAAACTTGAGGGCGAATTGCCCGTTGATTGATTTCAACTTATTTTCCGGCCCATACCGATGTTAGGAAAAAAGTGATCCCTCGTTCCGAAATTTTATTTACAGGAAACGAAAATTACAAAAGTAATAGAGACGGTCACAAACTTTCCATTTTATTTACCTTATTCAGGATAACCATAAATTTTAAAAATACGCATACCATTGTCAAATAGCTTTAAATCCTGTTCCAGTACCAGTCCCGGAATTCACAATTCCTGCTTTGCCTGGCGGATTCAAACCGTCATCGCAATTCTGCTCCTTTTTGGGAATGCTTCTATCTCTGGAGAAGAAGATCCGCCGACGGCAAAAAGGGACATTGAAGTCGGCATCCGCGTGGGGCCGGGATATAAAGCGAAACAACAGTTTGATTCAAATCTTCAGAATTACACCACAAACGGAACGACTTCTGATTTAAGTTCCATCGATGTAAGCAAATTCAACAGCCTCACTAATTTCGAGTTCCTTTTTAGAAGAAGGTGGTCATCAGATCTGAAATTTGGTTTTGTGATCGGGCAAAACAATTATGAGGACATCAGCTACACTGAGATCCGGCCTGACCGTTATCTGACTCAGCTCAATTTTTCAATCAATACAACGTATTTTTTGATCACTTACCATACTGAATGGAATTTCAGAAATTTCTTTATCGAAGGTGGACTGGGAATTGGCCTCGGACAAACAACTTGGATTACGCACGGATTCACAAAATCGCCGTACGACTATGTTGACCAATTGGGAACTATGAACGGGTAT
>JAIOQL010000536.1 GCA_021413405.1 Leptospira sp. | reverse complement strand
GATCACTTCAATTTTATCAAGCTTTGTAAAAGATTTGAAAAATTTTCCAAGGAAACTGTTCTCAAGAGTCTGATCAGTTTTCAGTGCATTGAGACTTCCATACTCAACAAGGGTTTTTGAGAATTCATTGATCTTTTTGCTATTTTCGAAAACGAGAGAAATGCTGATTCTGTCGTTTATTTTCTTCATATTGAAAAGACCTGGAAGTGGAACCGGGTTATCATTTTCAAAAATCCTGAAGGCAGTCCTGTTTATTCCCGTGATATCAAGATCCGTTCTGTTTTTTACATGGAGCGTTAGTGATACATCCGGGAACCTTGATGTATCAACATGTTCGAGGGAAAGATTCAGGTTCGAGCTGAGTGTGTTTTTTGGAGAAAAAATATCAACCCTGTGTCTTTCATAATCAACTGTATATAACGAAGAACTGGAATCATATGCTGTTGAAAAAGGGCGATCCAATTTTCTGAATTTTCCGGTATCATCCATGAACGAAGAGAGCCTGGTCCATTTATCTTCTTCTGCGTTGTAGATCATAAGTCCATTTTCTTCGTCTGCGATATAAATCCTGCCCTCATGAAACTTTATGGAATGAGGTTTTTTCATATTCTTATGGGAAATTTCCCTGAGAAAATTTCCCTCATCATCAAAAATCACGACCCTTTTGTTTTCTTTGTCTATCACAAAGATTTCGTTCCTGTTATCTATTGCAAGACCGGTTGGGTTATTCAATTTACCATTTCCTGTCAGTCCAAATTCCTGAATGAATTTTCCGGTCATGTTGAATTTTTGGATCCTGTTGTTTCCTGAATCAGATACATAGATTTCCCCGTTAGGCGAAATTGCAATTCCGGACGGACCATGGAATTTTCCCGGTTCTCTTCCCGTTTCCCCAAACCTGGATTCAAATGAACCTGTATCGGAAATAATATAAATCCTGTCAGACTTGAAATCGCTTACGTACAAATATTTATTGTATAGTGTAAAAAAAAGAGGGCCTTCGAGTGTTCTTCCCAGTCCACCACGAAAATTTGCAACAGGCATTCCGTTTGGATTAAATTTTACAATGTTCGCCGTTTCAAATGAAAGAATATAAAGAAAACCTTCCGGATCCACGATCGCATCTACAGGATTCCGGAATCTATATCCCCGGAATTCATCTCCACCCAGAGTTTTATAAAATGTTCGCTTTTTATTTTTTGTATTCCCGCCTAAAATTAGCCGCAGAACCTCAGCCTGGTTTCTGATGATTGCATCCCGCGGTAACTGGTTTTCGAGTATTTCCAGTTCACTGAGAGATTCAGACCATTCTCCGCCGAAGTAATAGGCTCTTGCCAGATTTTTCCTCGCGAGATTAAAATCCTTTTTTTCCGAAAGTGCTTTATGAAATTTTCTCTGGCAGTGCTATACTGGTAGGAATTCAGATAAATCATACCAGCCTTCAGATAATCTTTTGCTTTTTCCTCTTTGAACCGGAAGGTGGGAAGATCTTCCCCGGAGATTTCGAATAAAGTAATTAAAATTGCAATGGAAATTGCAATTCCGGCTCCCAGTTTATGCGACATAATTTATAGAAATTAGCATGTTTTTATTTAGTCAATATCAATTTGCGACTCCCTTGACACTGGGCCCGATTTTAAAACCCTGTTATTACAGGTAATTTAACACCTGCCCGGATCTTTTTTACTATGGCCATATCCCTAAAAGAAGAAACCCTCAGAAGAAGAACATTCGCAATTATTGCTCATCCGGATGCAGGTAAAACTACACTCACTGAAAAACTCCTGCTTTATGGGGGAGCCATACAATTGGCGGGTGCTGTAAAAGCGAGGAAAGACCGTAAGTCGGCAACTTCTGACTGGATGACGATGGAGAAGGAGAGAGGAATTTCCATAACTTCGGCAGCCCTTCAGTTTGAGTATGGCGGATATGTTCTCAATTTACTGGATACACCGGGTCACGAAGATTTTTCCGAAGATACATACCGGACTCTGATGGCTGCTGATACTGCCGTTATGGTTCTCGACGCAGGTAAGGGTGTAGAGATCCAGACGAGAAAGCTATTCAAGGTTTGCCGGGAGCGCGGGATTCCAATAATTACATTCATAAATAAAATGGACCGGCCAACCAAGGATCTGTTTGCACTTCTGGACGAGATAGAAGAGGTTTTGGGGATAACCGCAATACCACAGGTTTGGCCCCTCGGAACCGGCCCGGATTTCAAAGGAGTATTCGACCGGTATGAAAAAAAAGTGTACACTTTTGAAAAAACTCCCGGTGGAAGCAAGGCGGTC
>JAIOQL010000008.1 GCA_021413405.1 Leptospira sp. | reverse complement strand
AATACGCAATCGTTTTATGGTGTTATTTCGTAACAGCGTATATATGTACTTTAGAGAAATATAGGAAACGGAGATAATTCTTCCCGGCATTCTCTGCGTCTTTGCGGTAAAGCCATTCACATAAGTTGTTTTTTTGGACTTTACATCCAGGTTAAACGGTCAACATTCTCAAAGCGTGATCCGGAATTTTATTTATTTTTTAATTGTTATCCTTCCTTCAATCGTTCTTACCGCAGAAAAAGATTTTTCTGCAAAGGTTGTCTGGCCACTGGAATTCCCATCACCTATTTCCGGAACTTTCACTGAATTCCGGAATTCATCCCTCCACCTCGGGTGTGATTTCAAAACCTACGGGTTGAACGGGTTTGTAGTGAAATCAGTTTTTGACGGATATATTGAAACGCTAAGTTATTCGAAAACCGGATATGGGCTCAGTATTAATCTGTTCGCGCCTTCATCCGGACTTCACGCAAAGTACGCTCATCTGAATGATCTGCGGGGAGATTTAAAGGGGCTCGACACTTTGAAAATGGCATTAATGCTACTTGGAAGCCAGGATGGTTTCAGTTTAAAGCTGCAACCGGAAAATTTCAGAACAAAGGCAGGTGCAACAATTGCCCATACAGGAGAAACGGGTTCGGGCATTTCCCATCTTCATCTTGAGTTATTTGATTCTACCGGGTATTATAATCCTCTGGTCTTTCCTGATTTTATTCAGAAAGATAAAACGCCACCGGTCATTGAGGCTGTCTACATTGATTCAGAATCCGGCGAGAATGGAGTGTTCCGTGCCAGGAACGAAAATAATTCGCAATACGTACTGGAGCCGGATGAAACGTTGAAATTTGGCGGGAAGCTCAAACTAAAAATTGCAGGTTATGATTTCATTACATCAAGGAATCACAACAGCCTCTTTGGTTTGAAGCTGGAAATGAAAAACAGGATTCTCTTTGAAAAATACCTCGACAAGGTTAACTTTAAAGAAGCATTCAACCGGCATTTGCTTTATGACATAAACCGGTCTTCTCTTTTTCCATCGCACTACGTTTACAATCTTTTCCTGAATGAAAATGAAAAAAATCATTCCCTGGATCTAAGTGAATTTTCACCGGGATCAGTGATTCCGCTCACAATCACATTGTTTGATGCGAACCGGAATTCGTCTGAAGTCCGGTTTTCAATCCTGGTGACAGAACCCACGATTGTTGTTAATGAACGGAAGAAGGAAAATAAATTTTCTTCTTCGGATGGAATTCTGAATCTTGATTTTAGCAAGACTAAAAATTTCGGAAATGGTCTGGTTGGAATTAATAAGTTGGATGGCATAGATGAAAAAATTCTGATCAAAGGACTTGAGCAGGATGGAGATGCGTATGAGATTCGTCCGGTGAATTTCAACTGGATAGGAAAGGCAAAAGGTGCGGTCCGTTTGAAGAAGAAGGGGGGCTTGCAGTCTGTTTACCTTTATGATTCTGAAATCAAAAGGTGGGGACTTCTCGCATTGTCGAAACAGAATGAGGAAAATCTAAAATTCGAAATAACCCATCCGGGAATTATTGCATTTATGAAAGATACTTCCCCGCCTAAAATCCGGTATCCTTTCATGATGAATCGCAATTATGATCTGAGTGATCCCGCCGGAAATCCGTTCATCGAAAGATTCTATTCTGTATCAGATATAGGAGCAGGACCGGGTGAACGGTTTGAAGTATATCTCGACGGGCAGAATTATCCGTATGAATTTGATAGAGACCGTTACAATGTTAAAATTGAAATTCCGAAATCGCTCAGAAAAAAGAAAGATTTTCTCATAGTGCAACTGAGGGCAAAAGACAGGGCGGGAAATTATTCTGAATGGTTTATCGACCTGGTCAAATTGTGAAAACCGTGATGCGAAACTGCATTAAACATTTCTTTCTTCTGATTTTCCTGTTGATGGCTTTAGTTTCCCATGCCGGTGCAGAAGTTATCGATGGCCACGGTACGGTGATAGACGAAGCTATTTTCGATCTTTCGGGGACATGGAAATTTGTTAAAGAAGATGGCCGGGATTTTATCAATAAGCTCCGTCCGGAAAATATGGAAATGATACAGGTTCCGGGACAGTGGGATGTTCTGGGGATGCCCTATTATGACGGGGTTGCCTGGTATTATGCAGAGCTATCATTTTCCGGGACTGGTCCACACAATCCTGTCTCCCTATTTTTTCCACTCACGGATGTAGCGAGGGAAATCTATTTCAATGGGGAACTGATCGGAAAAAGAGG
>JAIOQL010000535.1 GCA_021413405.1 Leptospira sp. | reverse complement strand
ATTTGTAGTAAGAATTGCTTGCAAATTCACATGGACTATCCTGTGGCTTTGCCTTGCACCGGGACAAAAATATTCCGAGACACAGGGCTAAAATGAAACTGATCTTCTGATTTGCTGTTAAGGTTGACATTTCAATGTTATCGTTACTTTGTTTTTGAAAAATATTTTTTTTTGGAAAGGATAGAACCCTGCGCCAATATAGACTACAATTAAATATAGCACTAAAATTCAGGATTCCTGACTAAAAATCAAAAAAATATCTGATGGAAAACTGTTTTTTTTCCGGAAATTTCAACCACTTGCGGTTTTTACCTGCCTTTAATTGAATTTATACCAGAACTGGCAAAAAAAACCTGATCTGAATTTCTTTTCAGTCAGTTCCCCGTTCATAAGTTTAAAAAAAGTCCGGCATCCGGATAATGTTCCTTAAAATTGATCGGGAAAAAACGAAGTGTTTACTGCTTAATCGGAAGAATAGAATATTTCTCTCTTGAGGATAAACCCAATTCAAAAAATGTTGTATTTTTAGAATGCCGCAAAGAAAAGATATCTCCTCCGTTCTCATCCTGGGATCCGGACCCATCGTTATCGGACAGGCCTGCGAATTTGATTATTCAGGAACACAGGCTGCAAAGGTTCTAAGGGAAAAAGGAATCCGGACAATTTTAGTCAATTCCAATCCCGCAACAATCATGACCGATCCTGGTCTCGCAGACGCTACGTACATAGAACCTCTGACAATTTCTTCCCTTACAAAAATCATAGAGAAAGAAAAACCAGATGCCGTGCTACCAACAGTCGGAGGACAAACCGCCCTTAACCTGGCGATGAATCTTCACAAGGAAGGAATCCTCGACAGGTTTAATGTAAAACTGATCGGTGCACAGGTCGAGGCAATTAAAAAGGCGGAAGACCGGGATCTTTTCAAGAAAGCAATGACAAAGATTGGAATGAAAGTTCCACGCTCAGGAATGGCTTTCAATCTCGAGGATGCAAGAAGAATAAAAAATGAAATCGGGCTGCCTATCATTATCCGCCCGGCATTTACACTTGGAGGAACCGGGGGCGGAACCTGCGAAAGAGAAGAAGACTTCGATGACGCTGCGATGAAAGGACTCAATGCATCTCCGATCAACCAGGTCCTCGTTGAAGAATCAGTCACCGGATGGAAAGAATATGAACTCGAAGTAATGCGGGACCTTGCAGA
>JAIOQL010000534.1 GCA_021413405.1 Leptospira sp. | reverse complement strand
GCGATGATTTCCTCGATTGCTGCATCTTCAAAATTTCCGTCAACAATGATGTAGGTTTCGTAGTGTTTTTTGCTCAACTTTACTGTTTTCTAATGGTTAAATTTTCGTAAAAATTACAAAAATACAAATATATATTTGTATCGTTTTAAAATCAAGTTAAAAGGTTTGGGCTTAAAGGTACTTTGAACTTATTAATGAATCTTCTTGTTGTCTTTCATCATTTCCAGTAAAACTTTCATCCGTTTTTCTCTCGTTTCAGGCTTTTTTGCCGTCTGAAGCCGCCAGCCGATTGCGTACAAATTTACTCTGTTAAGAGTTTTAAAAAACTCATATGCCTTTTTGTGTTTCTTCAGCTCTTTTAAGAAATCTTCCGGAATCTGCATATTTGAGGGAGAATCGTAGGCATGTTCCCATCTTCCTTCCTTCTTTGCCTTCTCAACTTCCTTCATTCCCTCAGGCTGCATGCGCTTTTCTTTTATAAGTCTTGCAACATGCTCCCGGTTTCGCTTAGACCACATGCTTCTTGCTCGTCTGGGAGTGAATTTCTGAACCCATGACTCATCGTCATAAGTTTTTTTCAGACCGTCAATCCAGCCGAAGCAAAGTGCTTCATCAAGAGCTTCAGCGTATGTTACCGTTTTTTTGTTTGAGTCTTTTTTATAGATTTTGAGCCAGATGCCCTGCGGCGAAGCATGATTTTTTGCAAGCCATGCATGCCACTTCTGAGTAGATGAAAATGATTTTATGGGAGCAGTTTTTACATTATCCATAGGAAACCGTTCAAATATTCAAAAAACTCTAACTCTAAACATCTTTGTGCGGAGAAGGGGATTTGAACCCCTACGCAGAACCTGCGCCACCCCCTCAAGATTGTGCGTCTACCAATTTCGCCACCTCCGCTTAAGGAATATTCAATTTAGTCATTTTAACTTTCCCTTTCAATCCGAAATTCTCTGCAAAGTCGGGAAATAGTCGGATTCTCTTTTCAATTACGAATTCCAAATTACGAATTTTTATATTACACTGCCACCAATACACAAAAGCTCAAAATAACAAAAAGTACTAATCCTGCTAATTATTAATTACAAATTGTTAATTGAAAAATAAAGTCGGGAAATAGTC
>JAIOQL010000007.1 GCA_021413405.1 Leptospira sp. | reverse complement strand
TTTATCAGGGATTGCTGAATAATACTTGTCCATTCGGACATATCATAATTTCCTAATTTAAGTACAAGCAGGTTTTGAGACCGGCTCTAAGTTAAAAAGTCAGTTTAAATCTGTTAAACTGATTTATGAAACTTACATTTTTGGAAAGGAAAACGATGATTAAGGTATTCAAAGAAAGATACCGGTGGGCCACAAGACGTGAGAAGACGATCCTCCTTGATGAATTTACACAAGTAACAGGTCTGAGTCTGAACAGATGTTATGCCAGGACAGTGCTTAGATCAGCACCACCAACCAATATTGTAAAACTGAAAATTAAAAAATGGGAGTTACCACTTTACTGTGATAAAATCAGAGAAAGTCTATGGGTCTGGTTTTGGGAAGGGATGAAAATCTGCCGAAAAAAAAGCAATAATTTCGTGCCCTCAAATTGGCAAAGGCTGTAGAGTCCGCAAAACCAGAAGTGCTTGAGAATGAAAGATACTTTGAAACTCCGGATCAGCGTATTATTTTCTTTTCGATCAATTCGTTGATGGCTTCGGCCAGATCATGAAATTCATCGGTTTTGCGGAGTTTGATTTTATCCGCTTTCCCTTCGTCAAGGAGTCTCCTCAAAGAAACCTTTATATTGTGAATTGGACCGGCCATACGGTGAGAATTATAAATAAAGAAGATACTCAGGATAATGAGAAATAAGCCTGAGAGAGTCAGTATAGCACTAAATTGGATGCTGAACCGGTCCAGCCTGTGGTCATAATCAGGTAAATAAATTTCTTTCTCAACAAATTTTTCTACTTCTACCCCACCAATTTCCTCGAAACCTTTCTGGTAGACCTTTATTGGATCCTGCCTTAGCTTGAAAACTGCACCACCTTCATATTTGGTTTCATTGACCCAATAGAGAACTCCAAGAGTGAGAAGAATTCCGAAAACCAGGATTACTGAATTGTGCAAAAGGAATGTCAGTTGGAATTCCTTATCTATAAGGTAGTTCCATCTGAATTTATTCTTTTTTGATTCTGACATAATTTCCTTTGACCGGATTTATTCCCGGATCAGAAACGTTACCATATTCCGCTGGTTTAAATCTGTCAAAAAAAATATTTTAATGTACGTTTTCTACCTGGACAACTTTTGACTTTTCTATCCGTATTTCTCCTTTTGGAGTGTGGACTGTCATATGAGATTCATCCTGATCAATAATTACTCCACGGAGAATTGTTTTGTCGTCGAGTGTGATTTTTTCAAACCTGTTGTATTCTTCTTTTAAAGCCGCTTCCGTAGTTACACCGGTCAGTTTCTTTTTTTGAACCTCATCAATGTATAAAGAATCAATTTCAGCAAGTTCGGTCTTTTCGTCCGTTCCAACCAGGGATCTCCTGAATCCTGTATTCAAAAGCTCAATTTTTTGTCCCGGTTCTATTACCTGTTCTCCAGCGGGTTCAACAGGTATTTCATTGACTGCCTTTGTGAGAGCCACCCTGCCCTCAGCGACTGAAATCCTTACAATTTTTTTATCAGAAGAATCAGCTACTTCGACGGAAAATTTTGTACCGCGAACACCTGCAATAGCTGTCGGAGTAACGACCGAAAACTCCGATTTCTTTTTGTTTTTATGGATGTGAGCAAAGATTTTTCCAAGACCAAGGCTAAGCTCGATGGCCCCATCTTCTCCCGGAATGAGTTTCTTGATAGATACCTCGGAATTGGATTTGATCCGTATGCTGGTTCCATGAGAAAGCCAGAGATCCACAGTTGAATTTGCCCCTGTTGCAATTGTTTCACTTTCTGTAATTTCCGAGCCATTCTTCAAAACTACAAATTCGTTTTCTGCTTTGGATCTGTATTTCACATCTCCAGAAACAAACGTTACTTTTGCAGAAAGTGCTACATTTTGCGGTTTATCTGTAAATTGAAATTTATCCCAGGTGATTGAAATGGCAGCCAGCATCGAAGCAGCGATACTTAAATAGATCGCTTTGCGAACAGGAAATGCGATTACATTTCTTTCCGATTCCAGTTTCCGCTGTATTTCACTGAACGCCGGCAAAGACTTTGAAATTTTCCTTTCACGGGAAAGTATAGTTTCGATCGCTTCAACCATTGCAGAAGAATCATTTTTCTCAT
>JAIOQL010000569.1 GCA_021413405.1 Leptospira sp. | reverse complement strand
TCTCAGACTGATAGGCATTGAGCTTTCCACCGGAATTTCCGTGGAAATAAACAATTAGTGCAGCCGGGGAAGTTCCATCTATTCCTGACGGAATAAAAACCTGACCCTTCACTCCTTTTGGAGAATAGAGACCGATCCGGTTCGTTTCTATTTCGTGTTTGCCCGGTCTGGAAACAGATGAACCGGAAAATTTAACTTCAATTTTCTCCTGAGAATGAACGCTAATTGAAATAATGGTGAAAAGAAAAATGCAATAAATTTGCTTTAGCATTATGCAGATTTATCGCATTCGATTGGTACTGTCAAGTATCGATTCCTGACAGGGTATAGTTTTAGCAGGAGATAACCAGATCGCCTCCAGCTTTAATTTCTCCTAAATTGTCAATTGCCTCAACGGAAACAGTAACCAGTTTTTCCCCGTTTTCTTCCTTTTTTCTTTTTACGGTTCCTTTGCAGGTAAGGGTTTGTCCTGGCTTCGTCATTGCTTTGAATTTAATTCCGAAAAATTTGAATTGCTTCTGGTCTGCCCAATTGGAACAGAATCTCCCAACATATGCCATAACAAGCATCCCGTGTGCAATTGTTCCATCGAGACCTTGCGCAATTGCAAATTCTTTGTCATTGTGTATTGGGTTAAAATCACCACTCGCTCCCGCATAACGCACCAGATCCGCATGCGTTATCGGCCCGATTTTCATTTCCGGAAGTTCCTGTCCCTGTTCTACTTTATCAAATTCAATTTTCATAGTTCCTCGTTATTTGGGCCTGATCACGATAGCCATCTCGGCCTGAATACAGGCTTCGTCTTTGGCGTTGTGATAGGTGGTACGAAATGTAACCATATCCATTTTACCGGTTTTCACGTCCACGATCTCCGATTGAGCCCAAACCTTACCGGGATAAATAGGTTTGAGATATGTATATTCCTCTTTGAGATGAAGAAGCCTTGCGATATCAATGCCGAATGATGTCATGTCAGTCCAAATCTTTGGATATCCCCAGAACTGGATCACTGTTTGAAATGTTGGAGGAACGGGAGTGTCCTCATACCCGGCCTTTTTTGCTGCGTCCAAATTAGTATAGATCGGATTTGTTTCCCCGATTGCGAGACAAAATTCTGCAACCTTTCCCCGCTCGACAACAAATTCATAGCGATCCATTTTCTTTCCCACTATGTCTTTTGAAAGTGTAGAAGTATTTTCCATATTAGTGTATATACACCTATCCTACTAATTATTCAAGAGTTTTTTTAATGTTTTCTGAACTTCTCTCTCGTCGGTTGCTGATAAATGACCGGCAAGACGAATGACTAAAAAGTGATCCAACGTGAATAGCTTCATACGGACAACAGAAGCTGTCGGAAGACCGGCAGACTTTAAATCTTTTATTTGGATATCGAGTGGCCAGGAGGTATGTAACGCACTGGTGATCATAGCCAATATGCTTTGTCCGGCAATTGAATTGAAAGATTTCTCGTCCGACAGAACCAAAGCTGGTCTTCTTTTGGACGAATTCTTGTCAGTGAAGGGAAAGGGAACTGAAACAACATCAAACTGTTTAAAAGTCACTGTACGCTTCGTTGTCCTCAATAGACGACCATTCGCTCATAGTGCCATTCAAGGCGGTCAAATATTCAATATCAGTTGCCATAAGCTTTCGAATCCAGACCCGATCCTCAATTACTTCAAATGCCAGTTTGTCTCCCTTAGAAAGTCCCAGCTTTTCACGAATTCTCTTGGGAATTGTAGCCTGGTATTTTTCAGTTACAGTAGAAATTTCATCTAATTCCAAAGCTCCTGCTGCCATAACGTAGTATGGTAATACCAGCATACCAGTTGTCAAGGATTCCTTTACCCCAAAGTAAAATTATTAGTGTTGGTCAATCCAGGAGCGAAGATCCGACAAAACCCTGTTCCTGTCTTTTGGAAACTCATTCATCGTTTCGTGCCGCATCCCGTCATATAAATTGATTTTCTTATCCGGAACCACGAGGTTATTATAATAATCAACACTTCCTGTGTAATTTGCAATCAGGTCTTCTTTTCCGTGAAATATATATGTCGGAACTCTTACATTGTCAGCGCTTTCAATCACCGGGTCGCCAGCGTTTAAGAGAATGCTACCGAGCCGGAAAGAAACATCTCCGTGCACAAGCGGATCTTTCATATATGCCTCTCCAACCGATAGATCATGACTAAGATTAGATGGATCAAGACCAGCAGGCATAGTTGTGTCCGGCAGATATTCCGCAAGCTGAGTTCCGATAAATTTTTTGATTTTCATTACAGCGTTCAGATGAACCCGGAGGGCAGGACTGCTTGCAATCAGGCCATATAAATTGCCCTGATTTGTCCCAGTTTCGGCATAGGCTAGTGAAATCAGTCCGCCCATGGAATGACCCATGAGGTAGACTTTCGGGATTTTTTCATTGCGGATGGCTATTTTGATGAGAGTATCAAGATCATCCAGAAAATCAAAAAAACGATTTATGTGTCCCCGTTTGCCACCCGATCTCCCGTGCCCCCTTGCATCCAAAAGATAAACAACGATCCCGGAATCTTCCAACGCATGGAGCAAATTCCAGTATCTTCCGGAGTGCTCTCCGAACCCGTGATGAACAACGAGGATCTTTGAAATTTTTTTCCGGGAAACCGGGCGAAAAATTCTGTAATAAATTTTTATTCCGTCTTCGGAGAAAAAATCATGCTCTTCCGAAGTATAGGGAGATAGTTCTTTGACCGGCATAGCCAAAATCTCTCTTGTGAGACTTTTTTGAACAGTAAAATTAAAAGTACTTGTTGAAAATTATTTTAGTCCTGTAGAATAATGACATATGCATTGTAAGCCAAAAGTTACCTCAGGCATAGTGTAAGCTAAAAACTGGTAAAAGGAAAATTAATGAACGAAAGTCAAAATAAGATCAGCCCTGAAATGATCACAAAAATTCTTCGCGAGCACAATGAAATGCTTCTGTTACTTCAATCATTTCCAAACGATCTGGATCATCTGAAAGATTGGAAAAAGAAGAAAGAAAACCTTTTGGAGAAAATTGTAAAAAAATAAGAATCAGGCCCGAAAAATTTCCGCAACGCGGCGATTAGAATGAACTCAAATTGGACATAGCAGAGTTGCACTCAATATGTTCTGACCCGGGGCAATTATCCGGATAGAATTCAGGTTTCCTATCATCTTAAAAGTATCAGGTTAAAAAAACCATATTGTGACAAACCAAAAGCTATTTGGATTCCAGCATTACCGGGTGGTTCTGTTTCTACTTTTAAGTTTCTGCTCCCGGCCGCCCGCCACTGCAACAAAAGCAGAATTATCTTCCTATCAATCGGCTTATGATCTGACCAGGCTCGTAGGTGAAGCTGAATATTCTGGACCCGATTTTCAGGAAGAAACAGACTTAGCCTATCATTGGAAGAAAAATCCCGGACGTTATTCCAGTCTGGCCGAAAAGAAAAAATGGCAGAACACCCAGGTCACGTTTAACACTGACAAAAGATTATTCATTAATCAGTCTCTCGACTCCATCCTGTTTTTGCCGGATTCAAATTACAGGTTCAGAATAGAACCGGGAGAATATCTTTTTGAATCCTTTACAGGTTTATTGCCACTGAACGGTCAAGACCTGGTAACTTCGGGAACACTCGAATTGCTATC
>JAIOQL010000532.1 GCA_021413405.1 Leptospira sp. | reverse complement strand
TATAATGTCTTGTTTCTGACGGCTTGAAATAGCGGAAATATTTCAACATATCTTTCTTTAGTTCAGAAAATGCAAGGTTTTCGCCATCCCATTTGCAATCCTTGAAATGACCAAAGATACTATTTTTAAAATGAAGGAGATCCTTATTCTTCTCGAGATAAGTAGTTACTTCCTTGCAGAAATTTTTCTCTTCCATAACACTTATCTTATTTGTGTGAACAAAAGAAGATCTGTTAAGCGTAGAAAAAAATTGAAAAATGTCGGATCTAAGTTTTTCATCACTCTTATCTCCATTTTTCTCTATATATTCCTTGATCGAGTCTCTGTATCCGTCAAAATAGGGATGCGTTTTCTCAAGAGTCTTTTTTAGCGAAATCCGGAATTTATCCGCAGGAAGAGATTTAATGTCTTCGTAGATAATCGTATTGAGAAAATCTTCCTTTACGAGTGCGAGATCCAAATTTAGTGAATCCGAATAATCTTTTTTTATAAATTCTTTATCTTCATACTTTAACTGAAGAATATATACGATGTCTTTGTTTCTTTCACCGCCTTCCATCGCTCTTTCCATATATTCAATACGAAATTCATCATACGTGTTTTCCCTGTCCCGCATTGTGAAAAAGCTGACGCCCTGCATCATCAATAGAAATGTCACCAGAGTGATTCCGACGATCTTTACCATGAAAGTAGTTTTATCTTTTGTGCTTCCTATGAAAACGAGCACTATAATAAAAAAGCCAAGAACAAACATAAGCACAAGAGAAAGCAAGTAGGTCTCTCTTTCCATTCCACCGTCCCGGCTAATAACGTTTGTGACCAATGGAACTACCGAAGCGACAAGCATTGCGAGACTCATTTGAAGGAAAACCCAACGGTCTTTTCCTTTTACAGTTATCATTTTGAAAACCGGAATAATTATGAATCCAACCACAGTATACAGAACGATAACAATTCCAAATGTTTTGCTAACCGGTTCTGCATCAAAATCCCAGTAATGGCCGGTGAAATGAAACTTTTTCTCCACCGAAAATGTCTTTATAATAAAATATATTTCAGCAAAGATCGCAATTATCCAGCCGGTGACAGAAATAATCCGCGAGGCTTTGGGATGATTATCTTCCGGAAATTTCATCATATACATGCCTATGTGAATAATTCCGGGCAAAACAAAGAATGTTGTAAAATATCTATGGTAGGCCGCGATAGGTGAGTAGATTGCGGCAGCCGCGAGATATCCGCTGAGAAAAAGACTCAGACAAACAAATCCGATTCCAAGATGAAAAGTGCTTCTTGATTTGTTTGGCAATGTTAATAGAAAAATTCCTAAAAATATTGTGAAGGTAAACGCCAGGAGAGTTCCAAACGATAAAAAGTTGAAATATAGATGGTTTGATAGAAAAGTCATAAAACTCAATGTTTAATTCTCCTGATAATTTTTCTACGATCAACTTTTAATAAATCTTGCAGATGATACAGCAAAAAAGAGATCATAAGACGCTGTAGATATATATCGACCGGGATAGGATCTAAAATTAGATTCCCGGTCAGTCTAATTACGCAATTTAATCAGGTTTTAAGCAATTCTATCAGTTTTTTCAAATTCTTGTTTTCGGGATCCAGTTTATAGGCTTCATCCGAATAAAATTGAGCCTCTCCCCGATTCCCAAGCAACCGGTACAGATCAGCCATGTTTACAAGATTTTGCACATTTTCAGGCTGAATGCTTTTGAGTTTGGTCGCTGCATCAAGAGAGGATTGATACTTTCCAAGTTTCTTTTCTGCAATGGAAAGATAGAACCAGAAATCAGTCAGATCCGAATCATATTCAAGATACCGCCCAAGAACGTCCACTGCGGTAACATAGTCTTTGCCTTTAAAACTAAGGAGGCCCAAAAGCTTATTTAATCTGAGATTTGAACGACTTTTAGCATAACCCTCCGAAAGTACCTTGAGAGCTTTCTCCGTTTCCCCTGCCTTTAAAAGTTTCTTACCTTCCTGGTAATATGAATCTACATTTTCTTCAGAATCCAGATCAATTAATACCGTTTCCTCAGCCTCATTGTCGCCTTTAGGCTCAGGTTTTTCATTGTCATCTATCTCCTCTTTGAATCCGATACGTAACAAGGAAAGATCGTCTGTAATTACACCAGTTTCCTTGATTCGCTTTTCAATTTCGGAGATATCCCCCTTTCCCTCTTCTACGCGTTTCAGAAATAGTGTCTCGTCATGATTGATGGTTCTGACCGACTCATTCGGTGTCAGATCAAGGTCATCGCGTCCATCCGATGCAAGGATCACTGCGTCACCCGGCATCAATTGAAATTTATATACCTGGAATTCAATCTCTGAATCGAGACCAAGTTTCCTGAGCTTGAGATCATCTTCTATGAAACTCGCCTTCCCGTCCCGGTAAAGTACGCTGTAGGGATGTTCCGCATTGAAATACCGCATTTCCCCAGTCTCATCATCAATGATAGAAACAACGCAGGAGATAACCATCGATCCGTTAAAACTTTTGAACACTCCATGGATCTCATTGTATATGTCCGTTAGCCATTGTTCCGGTGATGAGCCGAGAATACGTTTGTTACCGGCTGAACGAGCCATAATGGAATTCATAACGACTCCCATGACAAGTGATCCGCCAGCTCCCTGCATGGATTTTCCCATCGCATCCCCGTTCATCGCCATTGTGTAACGCTTAAAATTATCAGATGTCCCGAATTTCAGATTTCCGGTTATACACAAATCACCGCCCAGATCTGCCTTCTTACTTCTGAATTCAAAACTTTTTTTCTGTTTAATGATAAACTCAGTTTTAACATTTCCGGATTTATTTGCATTGTAGAATAGGGGTTTTGTCAAAAGTGAGGTAAGGTAATAATCTCCGTCCTGCTGCACTTTGAGAGCATGCACTTCTTCCATTTTCTCCTGGACTTCCTTCGTCCGAAGTTTCACTTTATCTTCAAGGTTTTCCGCATAATCCTGAAGCTCTCTTCGGGCTTCCCTTATCGATTCCACCATAGAGTTGAAGGAACTTGAAAGAAATCCGATTTCGTCCTGAACTTTGATGGGGACCTTCACTGTAAGGTCACCCAAGTTTACTTTCGTAACACCTTTTAACAGATCATTCAGTGGTTTAACCAGACTAGAATTAAAGAATACCGGAAATAGCAAAAGGATGGCGATAGAACTTCCAATAATTACGTAAAATAATTTAATCGCTGTTTTATGTGTATACACTCTATATTGTTGATAACTGTATCCGATCTCATATCTTTTGTTCCCCTTTTTAAAGTCATAGTGAACAAAGAATTTTCCCGCATTTCTATATAGCCGGGACATCATGGGAGGCTCTTTTTGCGTAATTTCCGTTGAAGCAATTTTTTCGGCTTCCGCCATTGAAATGTTTTTGTTTTTCTTCTTTACTGCTTCGATTTTATCATGAAGAGCCAGTGCAAAATCCTTTTTTTCTCCCGAAAGCACGGCTTCAGTTGTGAAATCGGGATCCTTTGCATACAATTTCTCATAACTATCCGAAAACAATCCACCATACGCCGGCCTTGCGATGACATATTCAATTGATCCAGGAAGAGAATCAAAATCATTTTCAATGATACTTTTCTTCAAGCGATCAATTTCCTCGATCCTTGCCCCATCGTAAGCATTGTCGCTTAACGTAAGAGTGATGTTAGCAACCGTTCCAAATGTGAGCAGCAAGGTCACTAGTGAGATTGCAACTAACTTTACCATGAATGTTGTAGGCTCAGGAGAAGTATTCAAATACCCGACAACGAGAGCAAAAAGAGTAAACATATTACTCGTCGCCATATAATATGCATAGGCCTCATATGAAATTGATCCGGTTTTGCTCATCAGATTTGCAATTCCGCCAGTAAAAAGTAAAATCAAGGCGATTGCAAAGGTTCTTGTTGCTTTTGCATCTTTTCCAACGGGATGGAAAACTTTCATCACTCCCACCAAAAAACGGACCGGCAGGGATTTCAGGTAGCTAAGCGAAAATTTCTCGTTAGTATCGGTTGAATCGCGGAATCTTCCATTATATTCAGAAAAAGCGATGGTTTTCCGGAGAAAAATAACAATGAGTAGCAGGAAGAAAGATGCGATCACGGCACCGGATTCTCTTCCGAAATCGAAAGTAAAACAATGTGCATCAAATTTGTAGATTTTCTCCATGCCCCAGGTATTGAAAATAAAATGGAGCCAGGTGATAAGTGCAATCGGAAGAGCTACATAAATCATGAACCTGCTCTCTTTCGGATGAATATTCCTCGGATATAAATAGGCAAAACGAATCAATCCGGCCTGTCCAAAAACGATTGCAACTGTACTATACCTGTGATAGGCTCCGAACGGATCAAAGACTGCATAAGAGATGAAATAACCACCGGCAACGGCAAGATTACCGATAAAAAAAGAAATCAGATACCATGAGGCCGGTGATTTTTCTTTTTTTAAAAGAAGAAATGTGATGGTAACAGTTAAAAGAACGGTAAGGGTTAATGACCCGATCGAATGATATGACAGTAAAAACCAATCCATTAGTAGACCTCTTTGATTTGCAGTAAATTAGCCAACTATCTGTTCGTTGGCTACAAAAATTTCGCATAGATCATTTTACTAATAAACAGTATTTCGGGAAAGACCTTCGCACCGTTTTATTGTGCGTTCAGAATGTTTTAATAAATTACAGGAATATTAAATTGAAATCCCGCAATCTTTAACCCGGAGAGTTTATGATTTCTATCCGGTTTTCAGTAATTCTAACAATCTTTTCAGGTTTTTGTTTTCCGGATCCAACCTGTGGGCTTCATCTGAATAAAATTGTGCCTCGCCCCGATTCCCAAGCAACCGGTTCAGATCAGCTATGTTTACAAGATTCTGCACATTTTCAGGCTCAATATTTTTTAATTTAATAGCTGCTTCCAGAGAGGATTCATAATGCCCTAATTTTTTCTCTGCAATGGAAAGGTAGAACCAAAAGTCAGTGAGATCAGAGTCATACTCAAGATACCGTCCCAGAACATCCACTGCGGTTACATAATCTTTGCCTTTGAAACTCAAAAGACCCAACAATTTATTCAATCGGAGATTCGACTGGCTTTTCGCGTAGCCTTCTGATAGAACCTTTAATGCTTTCTCTGTCTCTCCTTCTTTTAAAAGCTTCTTACCTTCCTGGTAGTATGAATCTACGTTCTCATCAGCATCCAGATCAATTAATACCGTTTCCTCAGTCTCAGTATCCGCTTTTAACTCAGGTATTTCGCTACCGCCATCTGGCTCTTCTTTGAATCCGATACGTAACAACGAAAGATCATCTGTTATTACACCAATTTCCTTAATCCGCTTTTCAATTTCAGAAATATTTCCTCTTCCCTCTTCCACTCGTTTCAGAAAAAGCGTCTCATCATCGTTCATCGTACGAATTGATTCGTCTGGTGTCAGATCCAGATCATCCCGTCCGTCTGATGCAAGGATCACTACATCTCCCTGCATCAGTTGAAATTTATATACCTTAAATGCAATTTCTGAATCGAGCCCGAGTTTTCGTAATTTCAGATCGTCTTCGATGAAACTTGCTTTTCCATCACGATAAAGTACACTGAAAGGGTGTTCTGCATTGAAATACCACATCTCCCCTGTCTCATCATCAATGATAGAAACAACGCAGGAAATGACCATCGAACCATTAAAACTTTTGAACACCCCATGGATCTCATGATATATCTCTGTCAGCCACTGTTCCGGTGATGAACTAAGAATCCGTTTATTTCCTGCAGAACGCGCCATAATAGAATTCATGACCACCCCCATAACCAATGACCCGCCCGCACCCTGCATGGACTTTCCCATCGCATCCCCGTTCATTGCCATTGTGTAACGCTTAAAATTATCAGATGTCCCGAATTTCAAATTTCCGGTTATGCATAAATCGCCACCGAGGTCTGCTTTCTTATCACGAAACTCGAAATTCTTTTTCTGTTTAATGATAAATTCAGTCTTAACATTTCCCGATTTATTTGCATTATAGAATAGGGGTTTTGTCAGGAGAGAAGTAAGAAAGTAATCTCCATCCTGCTGTACTTTCAGAGCGTGAACTTCTTCCATTTTCTCCTGAACTTCTTTTGTCCGGAGCTTAACTTTATCCTCCAGGTTTTCTGCATAATCCTGAAGCTCCCTTCGGGCCTCCCTAATTGATGTAACCATCGAATTAAAGGAACCTGAAAGAAATCCGATTTCATCCTGAACTTTTATTGGAACAACAACGG
>JAIOQL010000533.1 GCA_021413405.1 Leptospira sp. | reverse complement strand
ATTATTCAAAAAGCAACTGGTACAAAGATTTAATTAATTTTCTGAGGGAACCGGCAAATGGCGACAAGGAAAGATTTTATGATGCAAAGGATTTTATAAAAGACGAAAAACTGTTTATCGATCCGCACCACCTGACATATACAGGAGCCGAGAAAATGACAGAATTTTATTCGAAAATCATAGGGGAAAATTTCTAATAATGAATTACTTTGAGAATTTCCTGAAAAAAGCAGACAATTCAAAGACTATAATCGGAATTTTTATTGCGTTATACGGCATTGTAACCATTGCAAACTGGAAAAGATATAATTTCAATCCGAGTTCGATGGTGAACTTCGGGCTGGAATTTGCGGAAAAAAACAAATCGCTGATGCCTGAAAACGCCATCGTCATCACAGGGAACAAAGATGATCTTGGAGCCGGATATGACGGACAGATTTTCTATTTCTATTCGAGGACAATCAGCAATTTGAGCAACGACTGGCCAAAGGGATTTGATGAAAGCTACCGTGCTCCCCGGATCGGGTATCCCTTTCTTGTGGCATTTTTCGGAATTTTCGGAAAATACGGAAATGTGTTTGGAATGTATTTTGTAAATCTTACTTTATTCGTCCTGTCATTTCTTGCACTGAGAAAAATTCTCTCTGATGAAAACCGTCATCTTTCCCTGCTTTACCTGATTTCACCGTTTTCACTGGGAAGCTACAGTGTTCTTGTCAGTGATTCTGTAATGGTTTCTCTTGTGATCATTGCGTACTATTTTTATGTGACTGAAAAATATTTGTACTTCAGTATTCTCGGAGGGCTTGCAATCGTCACAAAGGAGCCGGCTCTTTTCATTCTGTTTCCATTGGGGATTGAAGCTCTCATTAACAGGAATTTAAAAAAAATCTTTTGGGTTTTCTCAGTTCTTTTGATCCCGGTGATCTGGCAGGCCTACCTCAAATTCACTTTTCCAAACTGGTCACCCACAAGACTCACAGAATTTATTCTCCCCCTTGAAGGTATCACATCCTATTTTGGAGAATTGGCGCATAACGTATCAGATTTTAAGGGCGTAAAACCGCTGACCCGCAGCTTTTCCCGGCTTCCACTGTTTTTTCTTTTTGCACTTGGGATCTATACGATCTTTTCGGGAAAGATACGAAATGGTTACGCATTCCGCATTGGTGCCGCTCTGACCATGTTTATGGTAGGAACAGCAGGTTATTATCATTTCTGGTCCGTTTATGAAAATATATCAAGGATGTTTACAATTTCCATTCCGATTTTCATTCTGTTAAAGAATGAAGATGAGCAGGCAAAGACTGATTTTTATTTTCTCCTAGTAATCGCTATTCTTGCTCTTTTTATTCTAAAGATAATCTTCATACAGCAAACCCAGGATTTCACAATCTGGACAGGGAGACCGTAGTGATAAAGAAAATTCTATTCGCGATCATTTGTCTCTTGTTCCTGACGATTCTGATTTTACGTTTTTATGTAGTGAAGAAAAATAAGACCCATGCAGATGGATTCACTCCTTTCCGGGATGATCTGTTTGCAAAAAAATATTCACCTGCTGTTTTGAAGAGCACTGAATTCGGGAATCCGATCAGGCTGCTTTACAGGGCGGCAAGAGACAATTCCGGGCAGGCGCATATCACTTACCATTATATATGGGAAAAGGAAGAAAATATTTCGGATGGCTTTGGTCCGTTTCTAAGCAGGAATATATATACCGGCGGACTCAGTCTTCAGAAAATCATTTTCGGAAAAAACGATATTGAGATTGTTTCTCTTCTGATTAACAGAAACGGAAAAATTGCAAGCATGGAATATGAAACCGCAGAAAATTATAATCCGAAAAATTTTTCCGTAAAACACAAAACGATTGAAATAAATATGAACATCCCCTCTGCATTTTTTTTCCGGGTGATCTCGTGGAACCATCTCTTTGATCTTGTCGATAATGGAAATAACCCACTCCCCGGGAGAAAAGATCTGAACGATCTGCTCCCGGAATACTTCACAGAAAAACTCTGGAATGAATTTGAAATGTTCAAAGAGAATGAAACCTTTTTTAAACGAAGCCGAGCCCAGGCTTTATACGAACAGGATGGCCGTTACCATGACCTGGACTGATTAAAGAGAAAGAATTTTCGCGCCCAACCTGAGAAGAGATGCAACAAGTATGATACCGGCTACTCCGCCTGCCAAACAAATCCAGATTGTTTTTCGCCAAGAAATCAACTGGAGACTTACACACCGGAAAATAATGAAGCTTGCCAGTGGCAGGTTCAGCAAAACTCCCGTTATCACACCGGGAGCATAATACCCAAGAAAGACCGTGGCAATCAGATGCGGTAAGAATACGTTGAGGAGCAACATGCCGGCGAAAGCCACGACCGCACTATAAAAGGATTCCTGGTCGGGATATAAATTCCGAAAGAATACAAGAGCAAATCCGAGGACCGTAAAAATACAAACTGCAAAAACAAATTGTCCGGTTTGAACAGGTTCATGCATATATGACGGGATTCGGTGCGACCAGGTCTCCATCCCGACTGCTTCTTCCAGATTATGCAAAGCAAATACAAACGGAAGGGAGTGAATTGCTAATTTCAAACGCCTGTCAGGCCACCCGAAAGAGCAGGTCATTCAAAAAAAAATCAGATGCCGCATGCATACGTTTTAAGGGGGAGAACTTTTCCCTTAACATCGATTTCACCATGGAAAACGATTCCGAATTTTTTTCGCACATCTTCTGACAGATTCTGATAGCAGAGGTCATTCATCAGTACGTTCCCGTCCGGGCACTTTCCTTCAAGGCGAGACGCGACGTTGACTGTGTCGCCTATCGCAGTGTATGATATTTTTTTGAAAGACCCGATGTTTCCGACGATTGTGATTCCAGTTGCAATCCCGATCCTGAGACCTGCGTCAATATTGAAAATGGTCAGCCATTCCTTGCTGAGCATTTTGAATCGCGTCTGTATCTCAAACGCGGCAGCTATAGCTTTATTGGCATGATCCGGCATTTCGATTGGAGCACCGAACAGAGCCATGATATTATCGCCTGTATATTTATCCACCCAGCCGCCCGCGTCATGAATTATCTCTGTCATCTCGGTGAAGAACTCATTCAAAATGAAAATTACTTTTTCAGGATTCAGAGTTTCGCTAAATGAAGTGAAACCGCGGATATCCGCAAAAAAAACAGTGATCTCCCGTCTCACCCCATCCAGTTCCTTGGCCATGGAAGGATCCATTACTCTCTGAACTATTTCTGGAGAAACATATTTACCGAAAATTGCCTCAATTTCATTTTTTTCTTTGAGAGCTTTTATCTCATTTTCATATCTGTCCTGTAATTTCCGGTTCGCTTCCAGTAGCTCCTGCCTCGAAAGTTCGAAGGTTGCATCCTGGACCATATTTTGCATTTCGAGATCCTGCTTGATTACTTTGATCTCATCCACGAGGAGGGTTTGTTTTTTCTTTGATTCTTCCCAGATATAATCCTGGAGAGATGTTGCGTTCTTGATCTGCCTTTTCAGATCTGAAAGTTCATTGATCACGGAAAGATACTTTTTTATCTGCAATGCAAATTCCGTTTTGGTAATCGGAAGTGTAACATAATCTACGCCAGAGGACAGGCAAAGAACTTTTGTGTTTGGATTCAAAACAGATGCAAGGTATAAAATCGGGGCATTTCTATATTTTGTTTTATTCCGCAAAGTATGCACAAGGCGGAGATTTTCGGCCCGCGTATCTTCATTTATTATTTTGGAGAATTCCAGAATCAGCAAAAGAGAAAATTCGATTTCTCCTTTTTCGATTTTCTCGAACGGAAAATTTTCAAATGAATCAACCTCATACAATGACGCATTGGTGGTTTCCCGTAAGTAATCAAACCTGGCGTTTGATTTTCCGGAATTATTGAATATGAAGATTGTATTTTCCTGCGGATCTCCCGACCTGGACAAGAGAGTGTTACTGGTAATTCGAGTCATAATATAGTTTGATAGACGTTGCAATTAACGCCGCTACTATATAATCGACAATAAGTTTTTTTTCTAAAGAACAAGGATTATGTCTTTACAAAAAATATTGCGAATCCATTGATTAGGGAGAGGTATTCAATGAAATATATTGCTTTTTTGGCAACTCCCCTTTTCTTCCTGTTTTTAACTTCTGAAATATTTTCCGAATCCTGTGACTATTCATACAATCCTTCCGCAACCTCCGTTCAATGGACTGCATATAAATTTACCGAAAAAACCGGTGTGAAAGGAACCTTTAAAAAAATTACGGTAACAGGTCAGAAAAAATCGGCGGCCAGTATTGAAGACAAATCCTAATAGGGATTCCAAGATTTCAAAAACGTTCTTTGGAAATGATAAAAATGCAAATATCCTGAAAGGAAATTTCAAAAATATTAAAGACGGAACTGCAGAACTGGTGCTGAACTGGAATGGGATCCAGCGCATTGTTCCTGTAAAATTCAGGATCAAAAATAAAACAGAATTGGAAGTCGAAATCTCTATTGATGTCGCAAGCTGGAAAATGAACGATAAGCTGACGGCATTGAATACATTATGCAGTGAACTCCACAAAGGTAAAGACGGGAAAAGTCAACTTTGGCCCACTGTAGATGTAATCATATCTTCAAAGTTTGAAGAAAAATGCAAGTAGCGTGGCACCACCTGATTTTTTGAATCACTGGCATCCGGTTCTGAAAAGTTCCGGGTTGCGTAAGACCCCGGTGAAGATTCGGCTGAATGATACAGATATAGTTTTGTTCCGTGGTGAATTCGATCGCATTGGAGCTTTGCTCGACGCATGCCCGCATCGAAGAATGCAATTGAATTTGGGATGTATCAAAAATGACAGATTGATTTGTCCCTACCATGGATATGAGTATAACATTTCCGGCGAAGGCAAAATTCCAGGATCTGAGAACCGTAAAATTCAGGCGAGAAATTTCGATGCAATCGAACGATCCGGAATAATCTGGATTAAGAATGCGAATGTTCCTGCTATTTTTCCTTTCCATGAGCCGGACGGATATCGCAGGATCGCATTGGCTCATCATAAAATAAAAGCCCCGTTGCCATTGGTGCTCGATAATTTTTCTGAAGTGGAGCATACATCGCAAGTTCATGCTTTCCTTGGATATGATGCGGAAAAAATGAACGAAATTGAAATCAAACTGGAGACATCTGAAAATTCTGTCCGGCTTTTCAACAAAGGGCAACAGAAAAAAGTTCCCGGAATCATCCGGTGGTCCCTCAATTTAGGGACCTCAGATTATTTTATCGATGACTGGACTACATTTTTCTCCCCAATCCATGCAGTTTACGACCAATATTGGACTGACTTAAATGGAAATGTAAGAAAGGATAAGCTCAAGGTTTATGTTTTTTTTAATTCAACCGTGGAAAACCAGACAGAGTTGTTTACTTTTCTATATATGACGACAAGGCCTTTTGGAAAATTTGGATTGAATCTTTTTATAAAACCTGCAATGAAAATTATTCTCAACATGGAAGTTCAAAGAGATAAAAAAATGATAGAACAGCTTGCGGAGAAGACACCAGAAATAAAAGGGATGAAACTAAGCCGGTTCGATCAGGCTCTGGTTCATATCAGAAATCGGATCGAAAAAATTTATCTTCGGAAAGAAAATCATTCGAACTGACAACTCCTATCTGGAATTGGAGGAAATAAGAAGACAAAAAACGACGTTTGGCATTTTTACGACAATCTTACTGCCTGGACCCGGTCTTTATATTTACACACTAAGTAAGTTTGAATGCGCACTCCACAATACCTGGTAATTTATCAAACCTTTCCATTATATTGAGCGTGAATTCTTTAGCATTTTTCGGGTTCCCGTGTCCGATTTATTCACTGAAATCTCTATGAATAATAGAACTTGTTGCAGATTTTCCGGATAATGTTCGAAAATATAAAGGACAATGCTACCTCAGGTCAAAGGCAAAAAACATTTATGATTATCAGTAAACATGCCGCTATTTCAGCAATTTTTTTGACTTTACTGCTGCTGACATTTGGCATCGAAGCAGAAACAATTTTGCTTCGTGACGGGAATTCTCTGAAAGGGAAGATCACAGCCCAAAACTTCAAGGAAATTACAATAGCCGTAACGGATCAGGAAGGACAAACAAAGGAAGTTTCCGTAAATAAATCCAACATTATAAAAGTAGTCTACCACGATCTCCAGAAAGAGGAAGAAGAAAAGCTTCGTGCAATGGAGGACGAAAAAAATAAATCGCTCGGAAATGAAAAATTAAAGCAGGAGCAGGAAGAAAAGCAGAAACTTGCATACGAAGAAAAAAGACTGCAGGAAGAAGCAGACCGAAAATCTCAGGAAAATATCAGGAAAAAAGAAGAACGTGGTTCCCGGTTTGGTGCATTGGCAAGGTCTGCTATTCTACCAGGTTGGGGGCAATGGCACGGTGACCGAAAGATTACCGGGATTATCTGGCCGGTGCTTTTTTTATCCACAGCTGGTGCATTGTACAGACAAAACCAGATCTATCATTTTGCCCAGAAAGATTATGACGCTCTCAACAACCCCTACTCACAATTAGCATATACGAAATTGTTACTCAATCCCGGAAGTTCCTCTCAGAGCGCGATCAATTCTACTGATCTACTGGATCCCACGCGGGCTTACATTTATAACAAAACCAATCAGACCACTCAGCAAAGAAAAGACGTAGAACAGCATTATGTTCAGGTGAGAAACATAGGATATCTGCTTGCAGGAATTTATGTGCTGAATCTGATTGATGCGTTCGTCTTCCACAATGATGTTGATTTCTCCGCACAGAATCGCGGCTTCTTTATGGATTATTCCGCGAGGGCATTTGCAACTAACGTATCGTCCACTGGTTCCATGAAATATGACCAGTTATACACATTAGGATATAATTTTGTTTTTTAAATTTGTTTCTGCTGTCTCAATCCTTTTCTCTTAAGCGCCGGTGCGATAAGCGATGACAAACCCGGGAAAGCATTACCGAATTTAGCAAGAATTCCACGTGACAATGGAATCAGAACTTCTCTTGGCTTGTGTGGCAGAACTTTTCCCATTATGACTTTCTCGATGTCGTCTAACGTCAAAATCCTTGACCCGGAAAATACCAGCGCAGCTTCTTTATGATTTGTCTGCAAATCAAGCATCGGGGTCCTGATTGCATCCGGACAAACAACAGTTACAAAGACGCCTTGCTCACTTAATTCTTCCGCAACCGCGAGAGAGAAGCCCCGAACAGCAAATTTAGACGCACTATAGAGACTTATTCCAGGTATTGGCGCTACCCCCGCAAGCGAGGCAATATTTATAATGTGACCATATTTCTGCTTTACCATAACTTTAGCAGCAGCCCTCGTCCCGAACATTACACCTTTTGCATTTATATCCATATGTTTGGAAATTTCTTCTGCTGGCGTCTCGTGTATATATCCGGGAAACATATAGCCGGCGATATTGAACATTACGTCAATTTGCCCCCACGTTTTTACCATGAGTCCAACAGTTTTTTCCCATTCTTTATTGTCCCGGATATCCAATTTTCTTAACCTGACTCTATCTGTGTCCCATTTCGCTTTTCTTGCGTAATCGCTTAACGCTTTAAAATTAATGTCTGTAGCAAAAACGTATGCGCCCTGATTCAGTAATACTTCCG
>JAIOQL010000006.1 GCA_021413405.1 Leptospira sp. | reverse complement strand
GTGATCAATGAAGAATTCGAATGGATTGCTTCCGAGATCTTTTTTATTGTAGGGAATGGATTTGCTCCACAACAGGGTAAAATAATATACATTCTTACGATTTGGACTATAATAACTTGCATAACCTTGTTCTATAGCTATTTTTTGTTCGAATGCGCTCGTTGGTCTGCTTTTTACAGTAAATGTGTAACTGTTTGGAATACAATCTGAGCGATTCGGATCATAGGATCCATATATTAGAATACGATTCGAGCAATATTTAACTGGTAAGAGCGGATCAATACAAGCTTTTGTTGTTATAAAAACTTGATCCACTTTTACATTGCAAGATTCTGATTTATTTGGTTTGTGCTGGAGTAATACTAATGATCTATTATTCGGATATGAAAAGAAAGTAAAATATAATACAATTACCAATATAGCCGCTGTAAAAATAAAA
This sequence comes from Leptospira sp., assembly GCA_021413405.1. Taxonomy (GTDB): domain Bacteria; phylum Spirochaetota; class Leptospiria; order Leptospirales; family Leptospiraceae; genus JAIOQL01. The sequence goes on along the minus strand of JAIOQL010000006.1, from coordinate 962 downwards.
ATAGCGATAGTTTTAATGATCATTTAGATTCCTTTGGCATTGCAGATAACGTGCCCCGGCTACCTGACGTTGCCTGAGTCGTCCCGCAGGGCTACGACCTGGCACGAACTTGCAGAGCAAGTGCAGTGCCAGAAGGTAATGTGGCGTAGCCCGAGCCAGCCCGGAAGCGGCTGGCGCAGCAGGTCAGCCGGTGTTAAGCGCTGGTCCGTTAAGATGGATTCATTTTTTCGCTTTTACGAGAATAAATTACAAAAGTTGAAGTGAGGCGATCATGAAGGGCTTGTCGCCTCTCTCCTAAAACCGTCAAGAGGGAAATCCCTCCTAATAATGTTTTTAAGAGAAATCGAATAATGCAATTTAAAAACGTTAGTTGTTTTCCATCTGATGAAACTACTTTTAAACCTACGGATCGATGACCTATTGTTGCTCCGAAGAAATAAACCAGTAATGGATCGTATAAAAAAACTGGGGAAAGTATTAAAGCCTTTATGACAAGAAGCTCAATGTTTAGAAAAACAATTACTTTTGCGCAGAAAATGAAAAGGAACAGCAGTATGAAAGAATCAAAAATAATCGCCAAATACCTATCTGATGGGGATGCAGAAACGGCTTCTAACGGATTGACTATCCTTACCTTATCTGAAGAAGGCTGTCGATTGTATGGTAGTTTTTGCTTAATGATGAGAAATCGCATTAGAGCAAAGGAGAATACCATTTCTAAAAGGGTAATAGATTTTATGAATGAATTATTATAGTCTGATTCTTTCAATTCTCTGTTTATATATAATTCAATTAGTAAAGTGGAAATTAAATCAAAGATAATGAATGTTATGATGAAAAAGATTATTTGGATAACATATTTCATAGAAAATTATTCGGGGAGTTGCTTGTTTTTTAACGGACTTGCGCTTAACGTCCCGTTGCTACCCGAAGTTCGCCGTTCCATCCGGTGTGAGCGAAGC
>JAIOQL010000606.1 GCA_021413405.1 Leptospira sp. | reverse complement strand
CCGGTCCCCATTAGCGGATAATGGTATCAGAAACGGAAGTAGTAACCAAGTTTAAATTCTGAAGTATTCCCGTATACTGCATTGAAAGAAGATCGTGGCGCAAAATCCAGAATCAGTCCGCTATTTGCAACATTGAGAGGTTTGTAAAAAAAAGCAGCATCTGCAATATTCAGTATATAGAGAAAAACAGTCAATGCTCCAAATGCTCTTACTTCACGATAATTATGATCGACTGCATGTCTTTGCTGTTCGAACGGAATATTGTAAAAATACAAGGCAACCGGATTTGCTGTGAAGCGTACAGATGCTGGTCCGTACGGGTTATTGAGTTTATCAGAATCACTGATAGATCTTCTGTATTCTATGTTCTTCTGGTATGTAGCAAAACCGGAAATCAGTATAATTGCCGGAAATAGGATGGCAGCAAGATTCCTGTCCTCATGGAACTGTCCCCAGCCTGGCAGGACTGCAGATCTCCAGGTGACTCCCCATCTCGTTAAATTTTTTCTCCCACCGGGCCGGTCGCTTCCGGAAGATTCTGAAATCTGATCCTCAGATGATTTTTTTTCTTGTTCCAGTAATATAGCTTCTTCTTCCGTTTTAATCTTACGTAAATCAGGAATTTCCAGCTCCTTCGTGACAATCTTCAGGATCTGGTATTTTCCAAAAGTGAGAATCTGGCCACCCGCCGTTTTAACTGCAATTTCCTTTTCATTTTGAGAGGTAATGCTACCCCGAACTGCTGTGCCATTCCGCAAAATTATTGTTTCTGCGTAGATTACACCAACGCACAGAAAAATATTTACTGCTATAAACTTTGTAAGAAAATTCCTCAACATTCTCCTGCCTTTGCCCTCTGATTCATATATGCTAATTGGAATCAACTTCAGACCCTATAAAATAAAAATTCTTTGAGATCGCCTTTTTTTTGCCTGGGTTTTCCATAATCAGGTCGTAGGCATCAATTTTGGCTCCGGAAAGATTTAAAGTGAAAGAAGCCACCGAACCATCGCGTATTGAAATATCGCTAACCGGAATCCTGGAAAATGCGGAATTTACATATAATTTCATTTTATTTGCGAAATGATTTCCCTGGATCGTCACTCTTTGTCTTCCCTTTTCCTTCAACCCGAAATTTGCCTGTGCAAATTCCGGTGCAGGTCCTGTATCTTCCGGAAGTTTCTGCACATTATCCAGATCGAGTCCAACCATGTAAAAATTTTCCTTTCGCAATGTCTTATAACCCGGACATTCAATATAAAGATCATACATGTCCGGCTCAGCTCCAGAAAGATCCATTGAAAATCTTATTTTTTCGCTGTTTACAACAGCCATATTCCGCAGCGGGATTGATCCAAAACTGGAACGCAATGCTATCTTCATTTTATTACTGAATTTTTTTCCTGATATCTCAACCGGTTGCGTTTTTCCATTTCTTCCACCAAAAATGACATCTTCAATTTCGGCTTCAATCGCAGAGGCGGCTAACGTATCAAGAGCATCTACGTCCTCGCCGAGCATATAAAAATTTGCCGAAGTGAATGATTTGCGATCCGGATTTTCCAGAATAAGATCGTATACATCAGGCTTTGCTCCAGATAGATCCAGAATAAATTCCAGGTGATTAGCATCTGGAACATTTAGAGCGATGACCGGGATCCGACGCCCTCCAGATTTAACAGTTATCTTCATTTTTTTAGAAAAATTTTTACCGATAATTTTCACCGGTTGCCGGTCTATGTCCCTGACTCCAAAATTGATTTCACTCACTGAAATTCCATTTTCAATGTTAACATTGGGATAATCTTTGGCCAACTCGGGATCAAATCCGAGGATATAAAAATTATTCGTTGTAACGTTTGCCTTGTCCTGCGTCTCCAGTATGAGATCATAGTTTCCGGGTTTTAATAGAGAAAGATCCAGGTTAAAACGGATAAACGCATTCTTTTCAGTTTTAAATCCGGTAACCGGAATGACAGCAAAATCTGATTTGAGCAGAATTTTCGTTACACTTACAAAATTGCGTCCCTCTAACAGAACGGGATGTTTTTTACCTTCTTTCAATCCGAACTTAACCTGGTTGATCTGCGGCAGTAAATCTATATCCTCTATCTTTTCGATTTTAGTAATATCACTGCCTAAATAATAAAAATTCCTTGTAACAAGAATCTTCTTCCCCGGATTCTCAAGGCTCAGGTCGTAGGTGTCCGGTTTTACATTGGAAAGATTCAGAGTGAAACGAATTCTGGTGCTATCACTAAAAATAAAATCTTTAACGGGAATTTCCGAATGACCCGATCTGACTGAAATTTTAATTCCATCAGTAAAATTATTTCCTGTAAGTACAATTTCCTGCAGTTCTTTTTGTTTAACACCCATGAAAATTTCTGTGATTACAGGCTCAGCTGCAATTATTGAAGGTAATTTTCGGGTTTTATCAAGATCAAATCCTACTAAATAGAAGTTAGGATTTACGAGCTGCTTCTTATCAGGTCCTTCCAGGATAAGATCATAATTTCCGGGTGCTGCATTTTTTAAATCCAGACTAAAAAGCAGATTAGAAGAATTCTGAAACACGACGTTTCTGACAGGAATACTCCCGGAAGCTGAACGCACTGTCAGGCTGACTTTCGGAGTAAAATTTTTGCCTCTTATTGAAACCCGTTGAATGTCATTTTTTAAAACGCCGATTTTGACTTCTTCGAGAACGAGAAGATTTTCCGGAGTATTCCTGGTCAGGCTGTCCTGGAGAGATAAAATTAATTCGTGCCACGGCGAACGGATAAGCAATTTTCCGAATTTATTAATGGCACTCACACGGAATTGATAATTTCCGGGGCGAAGATTGAGTTCAAATTTCGTGTCCTGTAATTTTGTATCGATCAATGTCTTATTTTTTCCGTCTTTCACTTCCAGAGAATAAGAACTGGAACCGGCAACCGGTTTCCATTCGAAAACAGCCTTCTTTCCTGGAGCAGTTATGATCGGTGCTGATAATAGAAGTAATAGTAATAAATATAAATACATTCTGGCTATTGTATATATTATCGGCTCAGTTGACTTTGATTTTGACCCTGATTTTAGAGGCTCATGTTGGTTTGTTGTAAGCAAAAACGGGAACTCCATCGATAAATAAAGAGATGATAATATGGTTAATTTTAGCGGCAGCTTCATTTTTTCTTCCAATCAATTTACCTGCTCTGGAGGAAGATTCGAAACCATTATTGCGCGTATATCCGGTTTATCGCACTGAAGAATGCGAATGGTCTGTCAGATTCGATATCTGCCGAAAATGTCTAAAATTAAATAAACGATATGCCCAAAGAATTTTTTTTCAGTCAGACGGACCCTACCGGGAACACGGATGTTACACCGATTCGGAAGGTTTCAGGACTTTGCAGATGTAATTTAGAGACATAACCATTGAGATTTGTCGGAACACCGACAAAAGAAACTCAGGCAAACCCGTTTTTACTGAGACACTCTTGCATCGCAGTGATCAGTAATTCAGGCTGATCATGGTGAATATTGTGACCGGCACCTTCTATTTCACGATAGTCCAGATTTTTGAAATGGGTGAGAACCTCTTCCAGATTATTCGCCCTAAGATGAGTATTTTTCCCAAATGCAATAAAGACCGGGGAATCGATCGATTTCCACAAAGCCCTTGAAATTTCCGGAGGGAATGGAATGGCTGTTCCATTTTTTGTCGCCGGATCGTTTTTCCAGACAAATTGTCCCTTCTCCGTTTCCCGGACCAGGTTTCCGGCAAGGATATCAACTTTTTCTTTCGGCAACTGGCTGTATAAAATTCCAAGCCTCAAAGAAGCCTCTTCCATGGAACGGAAAGTTTTTTGTTTCAAATCAGATGAACCCCGGTTTGATTTCTCCCTTGATTTATCAAGCCAGCCTCTCATCCTCTCCCTTTCTCTTGCAACGGGAATGATTCCGCTGAATCCTTCGATGCAAAACAGCATATCCAGTTTTTCAGGAAAAAGGCCTGCATATCTGGCCGCGAGTCCGCCTCCGAGAGAGTGTCCCAGGATCGAAAATTTTTCGCCTAGATATTTACCTGCAACATTATGCATGTCTATCAGATTTTCGGCATAATTGTATAAGCCGTCTTTTTTCCATTCTGAATCCCCGTGTCCCCGGAAATCAAAACCAACAATATTGAAATGTTTACAGAGAAATTCTTCAATGAATATGAAAGTTTCTTTCGAGTCCCCGAATCCATGCAAAAGCAACAAATCCTTTTCTTTTCCGTTATCGATCTTTCTTACTGCGATCCCATGGCCGGATGAATCAAATTTTTCAATAGTTGTTTTCATATTATTCCCATTCAATTGTTCCCGGAGGTTTATGAGTGATGTCATAAAAAACATACGAAATTTTTTCGAGTGGCAATATCTTGCCTACAAGCTCAAGCAAAACAGATTTTTCCATACGAAAAAAATTCGCTGTCATGGCTTCCGTCGATTCTACCGGCCTCAAAACAATGCTGAATTCCCCCCGTTTCTTTCCGACAGGAATGAGAACAACGGGCATTTGCCAGATTTTTTCGATAAGGCTTTTATCGATCAAAAAATCTGTCACTATGGAATCGGCCTCTCTCAGGATATCCGAATGAGATTTATCAAAATTTATTGGAGAAGCCGCAAACGTTCCTGACAAATCCTGATCCCCTGGAATGAATAGCACACGATTAATGCCAGGGATAAAATTTGTAATCTCCGTTGAAATCTCATCGTATCTGTTCCAGTCGGATGAGAAATCATTGAGAGTAATACAAGATGCATATGTTCTTATATCCCCCTGAACCCCTACTGACCTGACCGGAAGAATTTTGTATTTCATTCCATGGCTGTTCTTTGTGATGTCGTCTAACTTCCTTGTATCTATATCGCCAGTATGATAATCAGGATCTCCCGCAATCATCCGCACAGCAAGGCCTGGTCCCGGGAAAGGATGCCTCATCGTCCAGGATTTATCCAATCCAAGTAAATTTCCAAGTTCTCTCACTTCGTCCTTATAAAGATCCTTTATCGGCTCGATGACTTTGCCTTCTTCTATCAGGCGGTTAATAATTTCTACCCGGTTGTGATGGGTTTTAATCCGTTGGGCGTGCTTAGTTCCCCCACTTTCGATAGTATCCGGATAGATTGTTCCCTGTCCAAGAATCCAATCATCCGGATCAAGTTTGAGATTTTTCAGAGCATCTTCCTGGCACTCAATAAAAAGATTTCCAATGATTTTCCGTTTCTCTTCCGGATCTCTCTTACCGTCCAGTGCTTTATAGAACCGGTCTGATTCGTCTAACGTATGAAGATCCACTCCCAGAACCTCTAACCTCGTTTTTAGCCCGGCCACTTCGTTTTTACGCATGAAACCTGTATCAACAAGAAGGCCCCTGACCCTTTCGTGGCCAAGTGCCCTCGCAAGCAAAAGATAAGAAACGGTAGAATCGACTCCACCGGAGATGAGCATAAAAACTTTCTTACCTTGAGGAATCTGATCCTGGATTTCACGTATTTTCAAATCGAGAAACTTATCCATATTCCAGGTACCGGAAATTCCGCAGATATCAATAAAGTTTGCAAGTAACCTGTTTCCCTGTTCCGTATGTGTCACTTCAGGATGAAACTGGATACCGAAATAATTTCGCGTAGCATCCTGAACGAATGCATAATTACAATTCTTGCTTCTTCCAATTTCCACGAAACCTGCCGGGAGCCTGACAACTTCATCTCCATGGCTCATCCAGACTTTACTGTTTTTACCAAGACCTTTTCCAATTTCAGTCATTAAGTCATACATCTCAAGAACTGCCGGACCATATTCCTTTGAATTCGAGGGCTCTACTTCACCACCGAGTAATTTCATTAGTAGCTGGTGTCCGTAGCATATCCCAAGGACCGGCCTTTTGCCGGTCAAAACCCCCGGATCAAGAAGTGGTGCATCTTTTTCGTAAACGCTTCCGGGTCCACCGGATAAAATGAGGCCGGAATAGCCGGAATACTTTTCCAGGTTTTCTTCATTGGAAATAATTTCGGAATATGCTCCAAGCCGCCTGATTCGTGATGCGATTAAATGGGCATATTGCCCTCCGAAATCTACGACCCCGATTTTTTTATCACTTTTCATAGGCACACCGGTCTAAATCCTGTTCTTAACGGATACATAAATGACAGATAATATTTCTTCCTACGAAGGAAAACAAAATCATATTCCTGATTTTAAAACTCCCACCATAGAAACTTTTACAAATGTTTATTCTGGCAGAGATTATACAATTGATTTTAAGATCCCGGAATTCACAGCAATCTGTCCGAAAACCGGTCTACCGGATTTCGGAACAATAGAGATAACTTATAAACCTGACAAGGATTGCATTGAACTGAAATCACTTAAGGAATATATATTATTTTTCAGAAACATTGGGATATTTCATGAAAATATAATTAATAAATTAACAGAGGATCTACAATTGGCCTGCCAGCCATTTTATCTCAAAGTCCGCGGAGATTTCAATCCAAGAGGTGGAATTAAAACGACGGTTGAAAGGGAAGAGAGAAAATGAATCCGGAAATAATTGGTTATGCCGCCGCGATAATGACAACGATTGCTTTCATCCCTCAGCTTTTAAGGGTTGTTCTCACCCGGGAAACGAGGGACATATCAAGAAACATGTACATTGTTTTTACACTTGGAGTTGCATTCTGGCTCACATTTGGAATTATGAAACACGAACTTCCAATCATCCTTTCTAATTCGATCACTCTGATTTTCTCTACGATTATCCTAATTTACAAACTAAACGAAAAAAAATAGAGCATTGTCCTAATGTTCGTTTTTTTCGATTCAAT
>JAIOQL010000605.1 GCA_021413405.1 Leptospira sp. | reverse complement strand
CCGTGGATCCCGGGATTCCAAACTTTGAAGCAAGAAAATATGGTAACAATTTCCTGCTTCTGAATTCGCCGGTAGAATGACGAATCTTCCGGTTCAAATAGCGTTCATTTCCATTTGGGCTGGAAACGTATTATTCACTTGCCGATTTTCACACAGTTAATTAATTCAGGTTATGAATGATCATATCCGGTTTTACGCAGTCAAATCGAGAATTCCCCGAAAGAAAGTAATCATTCAGCTGTTTCTGTTGATATCCCTGATCCCCTCTTCTTTCGTCTATGCCCTGGAGATAAAGACAGAGAAACTGAAAATAATTTCAGGGAAAATTAAATTTACAAGCACTGCTCCTAAGCTGGAATTCTATGGGATTGGAAAAGAAATTGAAGGAGAAATCGATCTTAAGACGAAAACGGTCAGTTTCAAATTAAGACTAAATTCATTCAGAACCGGGATGAAGCTCAGGGATGAGCATATGAGAGAAAATTATCTTGAGACATCGAAATTTCCGGAAGCATTATTTACCGGGAAAATCATTTCGTTCGATCAAAAAACCGGGGAGGCACGGGCGGAAGGCGAACTGTTACTACATGGTGTAACTAAAACCAATTTCCAGATAAAAGGGATACTCGAAACGATTGATAATCGCTTTCGCTTGAAAGCAGAATTTCCGGTTCTATTGAAGGATTTTCAGATTGAAATACCGCGGCTTGTTTTTTTAGAATTGAATAACGAAATAAAAATCGAAGCCGACCTGGAATTAGAAGGAATAAAATGAAACGTTCAATTATCGCTCTATCTGCACTTTTATCAGTTAATGCGTTATTCGCCGATGAAGAAACACCATCTGCATTTATGGGTTATAGCCTGATCAGTATGCCAACAACAAAACAGCTTGATACAAAAACACTTGATGTCCGGATCAATCACAGATTTGGCCAGGCCAAGAGTACTTCACTTGATTTTTTCGGTTTCGATAACGGTGCAAATACACAATTTTCTGCAGACTATGGCTTCACAGAAAAACTCACTCTCGGGATAGCGAGGACAAGCGAATTTAAAACATATGAAGCCCGCGCCAAGTATTCAATTCTCACAGAAGGGAAATTTCCGTTTTCGTTAAGTTTCTACGGAGTTGCCGGTCAAGAGACTACAATCTGCGACTGACAGGCAAAGCTACCTGACCTCGATTCTCATTTCAAAACGACTGAATGATATTTTTTCTGTTCAGGTGTCTCCAATGTTTGTTCACAGGAATTTTGTAAAATCAGGTCTTGGAAACGACCGGGCCGGAGTGAGCATCGGTGGAAGGATAAAGCTTACAAAACGGATCGATATTTCATTTGAAGGATTTTTTACTTCGAAACGGGATTATGTTGGAGACCGTTATGCAGACGTGGACCGTCAAACAAAATTTGCGGGGCAAAATAATCTGACAGCAAGCGATATCAACTCAAGATACAATAAGCCTTCCGATCTGCCCTATGTATATTTTACAAACGTTGCGATGGACAAGCGCGTACCCTACAAGACTGTTCCATTCAGTCTCGGCGTTGACATTGAAGCAGGAGGACATGTGTTCCAGATTTTTGTAACAAATAATAGAACTCTTGCCCAGACACAACTTCTTCGCGGTGCGGATTATGATTTCAGTAAACGGGATTTTACATTTGGATTTAATCTCACCAGACTTTTCTGGTTTGGTGAAGCAGAGAAAGTAAATTAACAAATCAGGAGAAAATAATGAAACTTAAAATAAATCACATGCTAATTGCTGCACTAACTGCTGCATTTTTTCTTATGTCCTGTGAAAGTAAAACGGAAGATGAATCGATGAAGCAATACATCGCTCTTTATACAATTCTGAATTCTTCACGATCAGGATCGAATGCTTCCGGTACGACAACAAATATTACCTGCAACGTTGCAGCCCCGGCATTTTCCTCTCTCGCCCAGGCAGGAACGACGACGAGTTGCGCGAAGTCCGGATGTCATGATACCGGCACAAAACAAAGTGGTCTTGACATGAGCGACCGGACAACCGTTGTCACCAGGGTTATTTCAGGGAACCCGGACAGCAGCCTGCTTTTTCAGAAAGTCACAACCGGCACAATGGCAGTGAACACGACTACAAATATTACAAATGCAATCTATTGCTGGATAAAAGGTGGAGCGAATCCGTAAACTGGCAGCAAAATTGCGAATTTATTTCGCAGGTTCCCGCGACATTTTTCTATTTTCCTTATCGCTTTATTTAACCTGCGTTCTTTTCAACACGTCCTTTCACATAATGGGAGTTGATATTGCGTCTGAAATAAAATCCACTATCACCGGGGAATACATCTACCTGATACTCCTAACAAGCATAAGGATTCTACTGTTCTATTTTATTTTCTATTCC
>JAIOQL010000604.1 GCA_021413405.1 Leptospira sp. | reverse complement strand
ATTGAGCATGGAGCAGACGTAGTTGTCCATTCCCTGACAAAATTTCTTGGAGGTCATGGAACATCGATCGGGGGTATAATCGTTGATTCCGGAAAATTCAATTATGGAAATGGAAAATTCAAAGGATTCACCGATCCGGATCCAAGTTACCACGGATTGAAATACTGGGATGTTTTCGGAAAATTTGAACCGTTTGGTGGGGTAAACATTGCGTTTATTCTCAAGGCAAGAGTCCAGGGTCTGCGTGATATAGGTGCCGCGATCTCCCCGTTCAATGCCTGGCAAATCCTTATAGGAATTGAAACCCTGCATTTGCGTATGGAACGTCATTCCACTAACGCATTAAAAGTATCCGAATTCCTCAGCAAACATCCAAAAGTATCATGGGTCAATTATCCGGGACTCCCTTCTGATAAAAATTATGCTCTTGCAAAAAAATATCATAAGCGCAACCTGTTTGGGGCAATCGTTGGATTTGGAATAAAAGGCGGAGTGCCTGAAGCCAAGAAATTTATCGACGGACTCGAAATATTTTCGCTCCTGGCAAACGTCGGGGATGCAAAATCCCTCGTCATCCACCCTGCTTCAACAACCCATTCACAACTGACTGAAGCTGAGCAAAAATCAACCGGAGTCACACCTGATTTTGTCCGGCTTTCTGTGGGTCTTGAAAATGTGGATGATCTTCTGACTGACCTGGACGAAGCGTTAAAGAAAATCTAAAACCGTGACTGATTCTGTAGGTATCGTAGAGACTAAGATTTCATCATTCGGGAAATTAACGCTGGAAAACGGCAGCATAATTTCTCCGCTGGAGCTTGCCTACGAAACCTACGGAACGCTGAATTCAAAAAAAGACAATGCAATTCTGGTCTGCCATGCGCTGTCGGGTGACGCACATGCAGCGGGATTTCATAAAAATTCTGATAAACCGGGCTGGTGGGATGCGTATATTGGTCCCGGAAAAGCGTTTGATACTAATAAATATTTTGTAATTTCCTCAAACGTCATCGGGGGCTGTATGGGAAGTTCCGGACCGACTTCAATTAATCCCGTAACCGGAAGACAATTCGGTTCCTCCTTTCCATTTGTATCTATTGGTGATATGGTGAATGCCCAGGAGCTTCTGGTCAGCCATTTCGGAATAGAAAAACTTTTCTGTGTTTCCGGTGGTTCAATGGGCGGAATGCAGGCTCTCCAATGGGCCGTTGCTCTTCCAGAACGGGTCGTAAATTGTATAGTAATGGCCACCAGTGCAGAGCATTCTGCTCAGCAGATTTCTTTTAACGAGGTCGGCAGGCAGGCAATTCTTTCGGATCCAAACTGGAATGGAGGTGACTACGGAGAAGTTCCACCGCGAAAAGGCCTTGCCCTAGCCCGGATGATCGGCCATGTTACATATCTTTCCGATGAATTGATGAGAGAAAAATTTGGACGAAAGCCTCCAAAAGGAAACATCAAGTCTACAGATTTCGCAGTTGGCAGTTACCTTGTTTACCAGGGAGAAAGCTTTGTTGACCGTTTCGATGCAAATTCATATATCTATGTGACCAAAGCACTTGATCATTTTTCGCTCGGGAAAGCTGAAACATTGAGTCTTGCATTTTCAAAGGTAAAATGCAGGTTTCTTGTAATTGCATATAGCTCGGATTGGTTATATCCCCCTTACCAGTCACGGGAGATAGTAAAATCACTTGAAGTAAATGCCATCCCGGTGTCCTATTGTGAGATCAATATTTCAAAAGGTCACGATTCATTTCTCGTTCCAAATGCTGAGCAAACACATTTGATTCATCATTTTCTGGAAAATTCCTGAGAAAGATAAATATGTCTATAGATATCGAAGCAATCAATATAATTAAGATGCGGCCGGACTTCGCCTTCATTCTGCAATTGATTCAGCCCGGCTCGAGGGTACTCGATCTTGGCTGCGGTAACGGGGAATTGATGTATCTTCTCAAAGAAAGAGGTACGCGCGTTCAGGGAATTGAAAAAGATGAAGACTGTATTTACAAATGCATTGAGCGGGGTCTCATTGTGCATCACGGTGATCTGGATGAAGGACTAAAGCATCATCTCAATAAAAGTTTTGATTATGTCATTCTGAACCAGACAATTCAGGAAACCAGGAACCCGGGAGGACTTATAAAAGAATCACTCCGCATCGGCAAAAAGGTTATAGTTGTTTTTCCCAATTTTGGACACTGGAAAATCAGGTGGAACATACTGTTCAATGGAAATACACCGGTTACTGAATCCCTACCCTACAGATGGTATAATACTCCAAATCTCCATTTCCTTTCCGTGAATGACTTTCTGGATTTTTGCAAAGAACAGAAATTTGAAATCGAAGAAAAGGCATTTTTTTCAAATCACAAATCTCTAAAATTCAATCCAAATTATTTTTCAGAGCTCGCATTATTCGTGATCAAAGAATGATCAATTGAGGTTATTTTGAAAAAAAGATCTTACGGATTCACAACCAGGCAAATTCATTCCGGCAAATCTACTGATCCAACTACGGGGGCAATCAACGTACCAATATATGCAACGTCAACGTACATCCAGGAGAGCCCGGGAAAACACAAAGGATTCCAGTATGCGCGCGGGCAAAATCCAACCCGCTTTGCTTACGAAAAATGTGTTGCAGACCTGGAAGAAGGGTCTGCCGGGTTTGCATTTTCATCCGGTCTTGCAGCATCCGCAACAATATTTGAACTGATTGACACAGGCTCTCATATAATTGCAATGGACGATCTTTTTGGAGGAACATACCGGCTCCTGGAAAATATCAGGAAGCGATCTGCAGGAATTATTGCAACCTACGCAGATCTATCGAAATCGGAAAATTTAAAGAATGCATTAACACCAAAGACAAAAATGATCTGGGTAGAAACACCGACGAATCCTATGCTTAAAATATCAGACCTCGAAATGATCGCTGATTTTGGAAGAAAAAATAGACTGATTACAGTCTGTGATAACACTTTCGCATCCCCATATCTGCAAAACCCGATCAAATTTGGATTCGATATTTCTTTGCATTCTTCTACAAAATATATAAATGGACATTCGGATGTGATCGGAGGAATTGCGATCGCCGGAAAAAATGCAGAAATTGCAGAAAGAATAAAATATCTGCAAAATGCCATCGGATCTGTTCCTTCCCCTTTCGACTGCTTTTTGCTGCACAGAGGAATAAAAACTCTTTCTCTCCGGATGGAAGCTCATTCGAATAACGCACACCACATAGCAGAATGGCTTCAAAATCATCCTAAAATAAGTAAGGTTTATTATCCCGGTTTAAAATCCCACAACGGGCATGAGATTGCAAAAAAACAAATGAAGCTTTTCGGAGGAATGATCACTGCAGAAATCAAAGGCGGTCTGCCCGCTTCCAGAAAATTTCTGGAACGGTGCTCACTTTTTGCCCTCGCAGAGAGTCTCGGAGGAGTAGAAAGCCTGATCGAACATCCCGCAATCATGACCCATGCCGCTGTTCCAAAATTGCAGAGGGAAAAACTGGGAATATCTGATGGACTCGTCCGGATTTCTGTGGGAGTAGAAAATAGAGAGGATCTCCTCGATGATCTGAAATTCGCTCTAAAATAATCGTATTTTTATTTATCAAAATACATTTTAGATACCAAATCAGGCCCAAAGACGTAATTTCAGAATCTGATTTTTCGTTTCCAATAAATCGAAATTCTGAAATCTTTTCTTCAATAAAAACTTCCGGGCCCACGAACCCGCCCCCCACCCGAAGCGGGCTACTCG
>JAIOQL010000603.1 GCA_021413405.1 Leptospira sp. | reverse complement strand
ATCCATGGTATGTTTTTATGGTCCTGCTGACATTTTGGTTTTCTCTATTTTTCACGGGGTTATGGGTTTCAAAAAAATCATGACGTTTGCAATTATAAAAGCCGGGAAAACGCCGTAATTTCTATGAACAAAATCTTATCTCTTCTTTGTATGATTTTCATTCTTCAGTGTGGGAACGTAACTGATGAAGAAAGCGCCTGTAAATACAGGGCAAAAAAAATATTCGACAGGTGTCTCGTAGCGTCTTTTATATGGCCCAGTTATTTATATGGCAGAAAATCTGATGTAAACAGTTCCGATGTCACTACAAGTATTGCATTTTGCAACCTTGACCATATCCACAAACTTACATGCCCGAACAAAAGCAAAGTGATTCCGACTGGAAAGACGATTCGCGATCATTGAGTTTTCCCATGCCCCGAAGAGGTTTATTTTTTTTTCCTTGGGAATAAATACAGAGTAATTGCGAAGCTGGCCGTAAAAACGAGAAGACTTATCATCATCTTTTCATAAAAGGCAAAGATCAGATAACCGGAAGTAAACAAGGCACTTATTACCAGAACGATACCGGCCGGAACAAGGATTATTTTTTTATAAGAATCCTCAGCGATTGCATTCAGGGGTATATTATTCGCAATAGCCCAATTTCTCCAGAGAAAGCCTGGAGGCAACACACGTTGATAAAATATTGTCAGAATTCTGATATCCACAGGTTTTGAAAGAAACGTTACAGCAATAACTGAAATTATTGTCGCCGCTACTGTGAAAAGAATGCTGTATGGAAAAACTATTTTCAGTACGAATTTTCCTGTCAGATAATATATCGCAGGAAAAAGAAAAGAGGCGATTTCGGATAACGCAGTTAATCTGGGCCAAAACCACCGGAAGATGAGTACAAATCCAACACCAGATCCACATTCCAGAAGAAAAACCCAGACATCTGAAATTGAATTTATTACAAAGAACGAAATCAATAGGGACGCAGTCATCATTAGTAATTGCGAAATTGCTGAAATACCAAAATAGAAACGATCCTCTCTCCCACGCAAAACATAGGGTTTAACAAAATCAGTAACGATATAGGAAGATCCCCAGTTTAAATGAGTAGCTATTGTAGATAAATAAGCGGCAATAAAACTTGCAGTCATCAGACCGAGCATCCCGGTTGGCAATGACTTTTGCATTATCAGAACAAAGCCCTGTCCTTTTTCGGTCACAGGTAGACCGGGAAATAAAACCATGCTGCAAAGAGCTACGATTATCCAGGGCCAGGGACGGACGAAATAATGTGCAATTGTAAACCAGAGTGCAGAAAGCATCGCAGATCTCTCATCTCTTGCCGCCATGATGCGTTGTGCGACATAGCCGCCTCCTCCCGGTTCTGCACCAGGATACCAGCTCGACCACCAGACAACCATAATCAGAATTAAAAATGATCCGATGGACAGATCATTCGTCTTTGGATTTGAAAAATCAGGGAAAAAATTAAAAGTCTCCTCCGGCAATTTATCCTTTAAACCTGCGATCCCACCAATTTCGGGTAACCCGAGAGCAAAATAGGCAAGAAGAATGCATCCCCCCATTGCGAAAAAAAACTGGAATGTATCTGCATAAGATATTCCTGTTAGTCCCATAAAAGCTGTGTAGAGAAATGCAAAAAGAAAAAGAGATGTTACAATCAATTCAGTTGAATATCCCGGTAGAATAACTTTGCAGATTTTAACCATTGCAACATTTACCCAGGACATGATTAGAATATTCATGAAGAATCCGAGATAAATTGATTTCAAGATTCTCAGAAAATCAGCACTGCGCCCGCTGTATCTCAGTCTAACCAGCTCTATGTCGGTTAACGCACCGGATCTTTTCCAGAGCGGAGCAAAAACATATGCGGTAAAAACAGAACCGATTGCGGCATACCACCAGACCCAATTTCCGGAAATTCCATATTTTGAAACCAGCTCTGTTACTGCCAGAGGTGTATCGGCTGCAAATGTAGTTGCGACGATCGCAGTTCCTGCGACAAACCACGAAAGTTTTCCTCCTGATTGAAAATAGTCGGCAAGTGTTCTG
Source organism: Leptospira sp. (assembly GCA_021413405.1). GTDB lineage: Bacteria > Spirochaetota > Leptospiria > Leptospirales > Leptospiraceae > JAIOQL01. Next base: position 2,601 of record JAIOQL010000603.1, on the reverse strand, counting down.
TTTTTCTGTCTGAATAAAACCGGAATGAGTATGGTCAGGGCAAGAAAAATAATAACGATCAGAGTATCAGAAAAGCTGAAATCAATCACAAGCGGACTGGTATTCCCATTTCTTTCATATTCTTTTTTACATCCAGGATCGAATGCTCATTGAAATGAAAAATGGAGGCTGCCAAAACAGCGTCTGCTCCACCGCGCAAAATTGCCTCGACGAGATGTTCGGCATTCCCCGCACCACCGCTTGCAATTACGGGAATTTCGAGCATCGAGGTGATCTGCTTTAGTACAGGAATATCAAAGCCGTCTTTGGTTCCGTCCTTGTCCATAGATGTCAGAAGGATTTCACCGCAACCGAAAGATTCTGCTTCCAGTGCCCATTCGAGCGCATCCTTCCCTGTAGGAGTTCTTCCACCGTTAAGATAGACTTCGTAACGTTTTCTTTCGTGGCAGAATTTTACATCAATTGCACAAACAATGCATTGTGATCCATAAATTTCGCTTGCGTCACGGAGAATTTTTGGATTTTCAAATGCCGCAGTATTGATGGATACTTTGTCTGCACCCCTCGTCAAAACTTCACGAATATCGGTTAATGTACGAATTCCGCCACCTACCGTGAATGGAATAAAAATCCTGCTGGCGACTTCTTCTACCAGGTGTATCAGTATGTTCCGCTTATCACTCGATGCCGTTATATCCAGAAAACAAAGTTCATCGGCACCGTTTTCCTGGTAAACAAGAGCACATTCAACCGGATCACCGGCGTCCTTCAGATTTACAAAATTCACTCCCTTCACTACGCGCCCGTTTTTTACATCGAGACACGGAATGACTCTTTTCGTAAGTTCGTTCAAACCATTAATCATCAATATTTATCAGGAAAATCATAGATTTATTTTATTTGTTCCGGGAGAGATACATTCATTTCTTTCCATCCTTCCAGTTCCTTCGCAAAAGATACCAGAATTTCTTCCCTGAAATGCGGAGCTGTTACCTGGAGTCCAACGGGAAGGCCTTTTGAATCGAGTCCCATCGGAATACTGATCGCAGGGAGGCCGGCTAGGTTTACACTCGTTGTCATAATGTCTGCTTTGTACATCTGGATCGGATCCTTGGTTTTTTCTCCGATCCTGAATGCTGTTGTTGGAGAAGTAGGCTGTAGAATAAAATCAACTTTTTTAAAGTAATCATCGTAACTTTTCTTTATCAGAATCCGCGCTTCGAGAGCCTTACCGTAATACGCGTCATAATATCCGGAAGAAAGGGAAAAAGTTCCAAGAAGAATCCGTTTCTTGACTTCATTCCCAAAACCCTGTGATCTTGAGTTTAGATATATATCGTCCAGTTTTTTGGAAGTGGCTACGCGTAAACCGTAACGGATTCCATCAAACCTTGAAAGATTCGAGGAACATTCTGCTGTGGCAATGACATAGTAGATCGGGATCGAATAGGCATGAATGGAAAAATCCAGCTCAATGATTTGAGCACCCTTGTCGCGTAAGATAGAAATTGTATCCTGAAATTTGTTCCTTACATCTTCTTCCCAGGAAGCACCTTCTCCTGCCATAATGCCAATCCTGCAATTCTTAAGAGATGATTTCCCGACAGAATTGAAATCAAACGAAGGAGTCGCTGAGGACGTGCTATCGTTGATATCTTTTCCGCTTATGACAGAAAAGACTTCGGCTATTCCAGAAACGTCGTTCGACAGGGGACCGATCTGGTCAAGACTGGATGCATAGGCAACAAGCCCGTATCTCGAAACTCTACCATAGGTTGGTTTAAGTCCCCATACTCCGCACATGGAAGCTGGCTGCCGGATCGAACCACCTGTGTCCGAACCGAGTGCGACAGGTAACATCGATGCTGCAATGGCTGCAGCCGATCCCCCGCTTGATCCCCCTGGAATCCGGGAAAGATCAAATGGATTTTTAGTAACCTGGAATGCCGAATTTTCGGTGGACGAACCCATTGCGAATTCATCCATGTTCAGTCGCGGGAAAAGTAAAAATCCCTTTGAGAGAAGTTTTTCAATAACGGTTGCGTTATAGGGTGAAGAAAAATTTTCAAGGATTTTGGAGGCGCATGTTGTCTTTGTTCCGGCGATGCAAATATTATCTTTTATTCCGATGGGAATTCCATCAAATTCTGAAAGTGATTTACCCGATTTTCTCCGCTCATCACTTTCTTTTGCTGACTTTAGAATTTTCTCTTTGTCAATAGCCAGAAATGCCTGCACTTTTGGATCTGTTCCGGCAATCCGGTCCAGGTAGGCTTTGCAAAGTTCCGATGATGAAAATTCACCCGCAGTCAGACCTTTTTTTATTTCTGAATATTTTTTATGAATCATGTTTCTATTACCTGAGGAACAACAACAAAACCATTTTCAAATTGCGGAGCGAATTTTGCAATGTCATCACGGGACAGCGAATTTTTCGAAACGTCCGGCCTGACTGAATTTTCATGATTCAGGTAAATTTCGTCTTTTCCTACCGACGATGTATCCAGTTCCCTGATCTGATCTACATACCCGGTGATCTTGTTAAAATCACCAAGAACGCCTTCAATCTCAGAATCATCGATTTTAAGTTTTGCGAGGTTT
>JAIOQL010000602.1 GCA_021413405.1 Leptospira sp. | reverse complement strand
GATGGAAACGAGCTCCAGGTAAAGATAAGAAAAGAAGATCTGCCAAGAGAACTCCCGGCGCATGGTGTGATTCTGGATATTATCGGCGAGGTGAACCTCTATTCATCGAGGACCGTGAAAGAGATCATTAATAACCTCATTGATGTTGGAATGATCAGGATCTATGTAAACCTTGAAGAGGTAGTTTATATCGATTCTTCCGGTCTCGGCACTTTTTTGAACGCCCAGTCAATACTGCATAAAATGGACGGATTCATAAAACTTTGCTCACCTTCGAAAACAGTGGCCCACACATTGGATCTGACGAAGCTTCGGGCTCCGCTTAGAGTTCACAATACGTTGGCCATGGCTATTGTTAGCGAATACTAATCCTGTAGAAACTTCTCTTTTTGTACCTGACCGGACAAATGCCGGGAACGGATAGATTTCAGTTTGGCCATTTGTTTTTGATCAAGCAGTTTACTTGCTTTGAGTCCGGAAGAAGGGAGCTGTGTTTCCCCAACCAGATTTGCTGAATAATCCTGCAATTTGTAAAAGGAACTCTTAAGCTCCATATCCATATTTTCGTAATACATACTCGCCTCCGTGCAACTTCTTTCTAATGTGGGAGAGGCCATCTTCCTTACAGCCTCTATTCTCCCGTATAGTACTATCGTTAGTATCAGGAAATACTGAAGTGAATTTTTTTTTCTTGTACTTTTTTTTAAGCATTTTATTAGTGATAAAAAGTATAAATTTTACGTAATGAATATCCGCCTGATTAATAATACTGGAAAGAGACACGGAAGGTTTGTTGGCTATGAATATGGAACCGACCTTTTTGGGTTTATCTACCTGGATAAAATCAAAGGAAGGGAAAGAGGACGCATAACTGATCAGTGGATACTGAATGATTTTGGAAGTCTAATCAAGGTTCTTGATCTTGAAATTTATAAACGGGAAGTCGAAAATTACGAAAATGCTTACTCCCGATGAGTTTTGAAAAAAACACCGAAAACCTGCTGAAAAAAAAATCAAAGCTTGATCGATTACAAAAAAGAGTAACCCGGAAACTGGGGATACTGTCTGTTCTCCGGATCGGAATATTCCTGTTGCTGATACTTTGGCCAATCCTGGTTTATATTTCGAGAACACCTCACTCCTATTTTTATCTGCCTGAACCTTTCCTTATTGGTGCTTTCCTTTTTCTCGTAATCATTTTTAGAAAATATGAAATATTCAAAGTCAGATTGGGCTGCTTCGGTGAAGTCCTTGAGCGGGAAGGAAACCGGCAGAACCTCAATATAGGCAAAATGTATTCCGGTGATCCTGAAATCTCCGCTCTGATCGATCAGAATCATTTTTCAAAGGATCTCGATATTTTTGGCGCCCGAGGATTTTATACATACCTTGATACAACATTTACAAAGAAAGGAGAAGGGGATTTCCTGAAAGATCTTCTATTGCTGAATCAGGCAAAGATAGAAGAAATCTCAGCAAGGCAGAAATTAATAAAGAAGCTCTCGTCAAATAAATATTTTACAGCCCGGTTTTTGAGAATGTTTCATGAAGCAAAAGCCGGAATACTGGAAATAAATTCTAAAATTGATCTCAGCCCGCTCACAGGGAAGGCCGGCTATTTTTATAGAAAAAGAATCTTTCTGAAATACGGATTCAGGATCCTTGCGGTGGCATCATGGATTTCTCTTTTGGTGAACGTTCTTACTGATCTGTATATGTTTACATCTTTCTTTTTTCTGATCCAACTTGCACTTTTCATTTATTTCAGAAATTCAATCCTTCTCTTTTTCAAACCCTATGAAAACTTTTCAGAAAATATCAATGCTTTGAAAAAACTCTGCAAATATTCAATACGGATAAACCGGAAATTTGAACTGGTGATTGATTCTGAAAACTGGAATATCGCCGGAGCCGAGAGGGCCTTTTCGGAATTGAACAGTATGGTTCAGAAAATTTCTGTTTCGAACTCGCCTTCAGCGCACCTGTTGCTCAATCTGTTTTTTCTGTGGGATTTCTGGATTTTACTCCGGCTGGATAAATGGAATCTGGAGTATAATTCACAAGTGAGATTGCTGATAGAAAATCTTGAATTTTTGGACTCCGTACTTCCCTTTGCTCATTTCGCAGTTACAAATAGTGATTATGTTTACCCGGAAATTTCAGAGGAAAATGAATTGCATTTCGAGAAAATCCAGCACCCGCTAATTCCGAGAGATCTTCGTGTACCAAACGATCTGGGCAAAGTCCCGGTGGGTTCAACAGTACTGATCACTGGTTCAAATATGTCCGGAAAAACAACATTTCTCCGGACGATTGGAGTCAACATAATTCTCGCAATGAATGGAGCGCCTGTTCCGGCCAGAAAAATTTCTATGCCACCCTTATCAATTCTATCGAGTATCCGGAACGAAGATTCCCTTGTGGACGGGGTTTCGTTTTTTTATTCAGAGGTAAAAAGAATTTCTGCAATTCTTAAGAAAGTTCGGGACGCATCTATCGTTCACATAGTTCTTCTCGACGAGCTGCTAAAGGGAACAAATTCAAGAGAAAGACTGATTGCTTCTAAGGCAATATTAAAGGAACTGGAAAAGCAGCGCACAATGAGTTTTATCACTACGCATGATATCGATCTGGCAAAGAATAATTCAAAGCTGATCCTCAAATATTTCAGTGAAATAATTCTTGATAATAAAATGAGTTTTGATTACAAAATCCGGGATGGAATTGTGAAGGCAGGGAATGCATTGAAAATTCTCGAGTTAGAAGGCCTCAACCTGGAATTTGAACCTGAATGATATAGAAACTACTAAACGGTTATAAAAAAATGGAACACGGATGACACGGATTTAACAGATTAACACTAATAAAAGAAAACCAGATCCGTGAAAACCCTTTTAATCAGCGTAATCAGTGGTCTATTCAAAAGTTAACAAACAATAAGAGGTTGCCCGAATTTCTATAAGGAGTCATATATCAAGCGTCTCTGTCGGTTGAGTGATCGCCTTGGATTGAGCTGCATCAACCTGGCCTAAATAGCAATAACGGCATCCATAAATATGGACCTGTTTTTTTTGTTTTGTAGAAACGAATTCATCAACGGCGGCATATAAAAATTCAGATTTGCGGAGAGCAGTTCCACAGATTGGACAGATCCTTGGTCTTGGAACTGCCTTATCCCAATCTTTGCCATATACTTTTTTCGGATCTGCACCAAGAAAATTATCTTCAGCATTGAGCCTGGTCTTTTCCATTTTTGTGATTTTAAAACCGTCTATTGCGGATAACGCATAGAGAAAAAAAGCAACCGTAACCAGTGCGATCATGATCGTGAAAAAGGTCAGCATTGTAATTCAGGTATTGAGATACGATTTGATTTTATTTGCCATCGAATCGGGCACCTTAAATCCGTCATCCTGAAGCCTTTCAATGTATTTCTGAAATGAAAACGAATGTTGCGAAGAATGTATCAGGCCAAAAAAACAATCGGCCAGAGATTGCTCAATCGATTTGCAAAGATCGTCATCTGCGCTGAGCCTGTTTTCATATTCCCTGAGGAGCTTTCTGTTGATCCCGCGACAAATCGATCTGTAAAATCCAAAACGAACCAGGGTCATCGAATTCGTATTCCTGATTTTTAGATCATAGTCAAGCTGGTTCAGGTTAATGCAATCGACAACCTGAACTGGATAGGTCTGACTGGAATATTCATAGACCAGTGTATTGATAAGCAGATTCTTGTATAAATTCAGACGGGAGCAGTTTTCAGGATCACAGTCGCCGATTCTTCCGCGATCACATTTCATATAAATAACAATGTCAGTATCCGAATGTTCTTTTGCCTGGCCGAAGTTTACAGAACCCATCAGGTCAAACGCCACTTCATCTCCCGTGCTACCGATCATGTCTGTAAACTTTTTGAAATCGCGGATCCTCTGTCTTGAAACGCTGGTCTCATGTGAACGGAAAAATCTTTTTAGACCGTTGAATTCTTTTATAATTGGATGATTTCTGAATCGCGGGATTCCCATATTATTGCCTTACAAATTCCTCTTCTGGAACGGGAGAGTTTTCCAGACAGTAGGTTATTTTGAGTTCTTTGTCAGAAGTATCCACATTGATTAGCTGAATTATATCTCTTTGGACGAGCCGGAACAGGGCAACGGATGCAACTTTTTTTCCGACAAGCTCAATTTCAGAGAAGAATCCACCCTGTTGAAATCCATATACTGAATCGACAGGTCCAAAATTAGAAGGATTCAAAAAAACAGTCTGTCCTTTTTTTATGATTCCCTGGTCTTCATGCACATGTCCGGAAACCACGAGAGAAGGAGGAAATTCATCGATGTACCGGCGCATGCCCTGGGAACCTATATGTCCGAATCCCGGGATTTTATCAAGGAATCCATAGGCGGGGTTATGAATGACTGCTATGTCTGGAAGTTCTTCTTTAAAGAATTCTTCGATTTCACTGTAACTCGATCCTTTTCTGTTATATTCATGGTATTTCACTGCAAGCTTTTCCGGGATTCCGGAAGTCGCAATCGGCGCACCACCGTACCCTGCAAATTTAATCCCGTTTTGTGAATAGGTTTTCCTGTGAAGATCCCTTTCATACAACGCAGTGTATTGCAAATCAATATCATAATTTCCGGGAAGCAAAACAGATGGAGATTTTGCATATTTAACTAATAGCTTTTCGATGAGGTCATATTTTTCCTTCATCGTTTTTGAAGCCTGGTGAAATAGAACCCTGTATTCCCCGGCTTTTTCATAGACATCGACCGGGTATTTCTCAGGAAATCTTATCACTCTTGTCGCAAAGTCGTAGGGCATGATGTCTTCCCCGTTTTCTTTGGCAAGTATCGTGAGATCATCCTGGTGCGTGCAGAATTCAATGATTTTGTCATC
>JAIOQL010000636.1 GCA_021413405.1 Leptospira sp. | reverse complement strand
CTCAATATCAGTCGGAGAATCTATATGGATGATATCGCCGAAATCCTCAATCTCCTTTTTCAGTTCATCAATAAATAAAGGATTTTCCCAGCCGATTTTACCGGCAATTACCCATTTCCAATGCTTCTTTTTGTTTAATATCCTATATTCCCGGTATACCTTCAGTAAAAACGGATAATTTTTCCTTGGTTCAATAGTTGAAACACTTAAAATATACGGTGCTTTGATCGAAGTAATTCTCTTTGTCGGTTTTTGCTTCATCAGCATTTTTATCTGATGAAAATCCACGGCCGGATAGGCAATGCCCGTCTTTTTTTTATCATAATGAAACCTGCGTATCATATCATCCCTTGTCTGTTTCGAAATCGACAAAATGAAATCTGCCCGACTTACAGAAAGATTCTGAAATAATTGCTGCTGAAAAGCCGCAATCTTCCTCATCGTTCCAGGAAAAAAATAAAGTACCAGATCATAAAAAGTCAGAACCACACGAATTTTTTTCGGCAATAGCGGAGGAATAAATTGTTGAGAACCCCAAAAAAGATCGATTGGAATTCTGCGGATAATATAAGGCAGGTATATATTGAAATAAATAGCTCCCCGGCTTGCAAGCAGTCCCTTCCCCTGGTATACAACAACATTTGGCAAACCAAGAAGGGCAGAATGTGAACTATGAATTGGGCGGTGAGTAAAAAGCAGAAATCGATAATTCACTTTATCCGGAAACGCACGAATAGTTTCATGAATCACCCTGCCAACACCGGACATGTTTGTGGAAAGGGGACGGGCATCGACTGCGATCAGGAATGGAGTTTTTGATTCAGGCATGGTAGGAGTCATGCAGTATATCGGGAAATTTTTCAATCAGATTTCTGACCGATTCCCTGTTTCCGGAAATGACTCCTTCACGCCTGGTGCTTTTCAGGTTGAAAACAAATTCACTGAAATCCGGAACGTCAACCGAAATTCCGCCTGACGCATCGATCAGTGCAACTCCTGCACATATATCCCATTCGTTCTTTGGCTTGAGAGAAACTGTCAGCGGGGCCTGACCAGACGCGACTAAACCAAGTTTGTAGGCAATAGAACCAATTGGCCGGAGACGAAAGTTTTTTTTCCAGAAGGGATTCTTATCAAAGAGACCTGATTCAAATTCAGATCTTGAAATTATCAGCTGGTTTTCGGTCCCCGGAACAACCTGGTCTATCAGTTTTGACAAAACAATTTCTTCTGAATTTATCTGAAAATCCGGACCTATTTTCAAATAGCAGATTCCCTGGCCGGAAATTCCTGCAAACAATTCTCCTGTTGCCGGATTGAATATGACACCAAGGAGAGAAACGTGACCAATGGATAATCCAATGCTGATGGCATATTCCGGATTTTTTGCAACAAATTCCCTTGTTCCATCTATTGGATCAATGATCCAGACTCGTTTCTTTTTTAATCTTTTGAGATTATCGTGAGTTTCTTCTGATAGAATTTCGTCGTCCGGAAATTCCTTTTCCAGGTAAGAGATAATCATTGTGTTGGCCTTCAGATCCGCCTCAGTGAGCGGATCATTCCTGCCTTTCATACTTACTTTAAAATCTGAATTGTAAATTTCCTGAACTTCTTTCCCGGCGGGTAAAATTATCCGGATTGCTGCAAGAAGTTCATCTTTTAAATCATTGGAAATTCTATTTTTTGTCTTCAGGCTTTTTTGCTTCCGTTGGAGTTTTGCTATCGGGTGGATGATTTGCTTTTGAATCTCCAGTGGCCAGGGAACCTTCCGGTTTAACATAAAACTTTTCTTCGATCGGAGATTGAAGATAAAGTTCCGGATCCATAGCAAATCCGTAATAGATGTAGTATTGCTTGTATCTCACGTAACAACTGTATGAATCTTTTGGAATTTCATAACTCACACTGGTCATGTTCATCTCTTTTATCTGCACATCAAAATCCAAATACCGTTTGTGGAGAGATAATCTGACGGCAGAAAGAATGTTCCGCTCCAGGTTTTTCTTTTTATAATCGTTTGAAGGTTTCCGGTTTAAAATAAAATCTTCGACTTTCGTGAATTCGTCTACGATTCCTTCTACCCTGTCAGCAAATACGGGTAAACCGTGCAAAATTAAGAAAGAAAACAATATTCCAAAGATGACGTTATTCATGAGAGCCTCGCAGAATTATTACTATGACTATTATCGGTTTTTTGATTTAATAAGGAAATAGTTAATTTCACTATTTTACCAGTTCCAGGGGAGTATAAGCGAGTAGAAAATTTTTATGAATATTGCCAAAACCAACCTTTACTTTGATATTATCCCCTGAACCGGTAATGTCAATGACCCTTCCTATACCATAGTCCCGGTGCTTTACTGTGGATCCGTTGCGAATACCGGAAAGCTCCGGTTTCCCGATCGTTCTCTGCCGGGAATCGAGAGCTTCATTTTCTCTCCTGTTTTCCGCAGCAGGAGCGGAGACCGGAAATTTCTCAGTTCTCCGGAATATGTCCGCATCCGGATCAAATGCATCCTCCGGCATTTCATCCAGAAAACGCGATGGGATCCTCGGTTCAACCGACCCGAAGCGTCTTGTAAAGCGGGAATGACTGATAAATAGCTTTTTCCTTGCCCGGGTGATAGCCACATAACAAAGCCTTCTTTCCTCTTCAAGTTCCCCCGGGGAATCTGACGACATAAAATGGGGAAAAGTCCCCTCTTCCATTCCGGTCAGATAAACATATTCAAATTCAAGGCCTTTCGAATTGTGAACTGTCATAAGAGTTACAAAATCTGTCAGTTCCTTCGTATTCTCCTCACTCGTTAGCAGGCTGATATTATTCAGATACTCCTCGAGTGAAGGTGAATCCGCAGATGATTCATAGTCGCCTAACGCATCAACAAATTCTTCGAGGTTTTCCAGCCGGTTTCTGGATTCCATTGAATCGTCACTTTCCAGTTCCTCCCGGAAACCGGCTTCGGCAATTATTCGAAGGGCGATTTCGGAAGGCTTTTTCTTCTTATCATTGTCATCCATCAGCGAAGAAAAA
>JAIOQL010000523.1 GCA_021413405.1 Leptospira sp. | reverse complement strand
TCTTTTTGATCCTTTGAAAATCCTTTCGGAACAGTTTTCAATTTTTCTCCGCTTACCCCTCCGAAGGATTTTGCAAAAATCTTATTGTTCAGAATTTCGTGGAGGGTTTCGGAATTGCCGGCAATCTTTTGTCTGATTTTCAATAGCACTTCCGGGGAGGGAGTATGAATTCCTCCGCCGGAGAAAGATTCATTTCCAGGTTCAAGATGGAAATAATATCCCGCAAATCCGCTTTTCTTTCCACCCATAACGAGAAAAGTTCCAAAATTGGTTTTGTATGGAGATTTATCTTTTGAAAAACGGATGTCCCTGTTAATCCGGAATATGCATTCTCTGGCTGTCAGCTTTGCAATCTGCCTGTCAAATTTTCCGGTTTCTCCAATGAGTTTTTCAGTAAAGACTCTAAAGTCCTGTTTTGCATTTTCATATTCTTCTCTATTCTGATCAAACCATTGTTTGTTGTTATTTTTTTTGAGTTTTTTCAAAAATTCTACTGAACTTTTCAAAATGTTCATTTATCACCTCTTCTGGAATAATTTCTAATGGACGTAAACCTTTGCCATCTGTAAAATAATCCGATAGCCGGTTTATTTTTATTCATGGCGAAAATTTCAAAGTTAAACAGGAGAAATTGCATGTCTGGTATTAAAATGAGAATAATTTTTGTAGCACTGTTACTGATTCCCCTGATAGGGATTCTGACAAATAGGAATACGGCAATCAATAGCCTGGAAGCGCAGGTTATTGGCGGTGAAGAACTTTCGGAGATGGAAAGACAGATTGTGGATGAAATAAATCGCGCCCGAATCAGTCCTAATGAATTTCTTGCAGTATTGGAAGAAATCCGACCCCATTTTAACGGTAAGATGATCGAACTTCCGGGTGAATATAAGTATATGACGCGAGAAGGCGTTGCAGCACTTGATGAAGCAGTCAAATACATAAAAGCTTCCCGGCCAACAATCCCAATGACAGTAGCCAGGGGTTTGCATAAATCAGCCAAGGATCATGTCGCTGATCAGCAGAATAATCCCTCGATTAGTTTTAACAGTTCCGATGGAACCACCCCGGATCAAAGAATGGCTAAATACGGAACATATAAAGAACCTCTTGGAGAAAACATAGGATATGGAGCGCTAACAGCGCGGGGCGTTGTGGCACTTTTCATTTTATCAGATGGTTTTCCTAAGCGGGATTTGCGGGTGAATTTATTTAATCCGAAATATCGCAAAATGGGCGTAGCCTGTGGAAAACATAAAGTCTATGCAAACTATTGCGTTGTAGATTTTGCAGGAAATTACACGGAAAAAATGGCGCAATAAAAACTTAATATCGCATAACGCATTTTTTGGCGTTATGCGATATAGCTTTCAGGGTCCGTTCAGAATTTCTTCTTGCCTTCCCATGAGTTTAACTGAAAGCCTCGCTCCAATTTCCAGAATCATTCTGGAGGCAACGTAGTTTCCCCACCGCGCTGATTTAGTAACAGAATATCCATGTGTTAGGCCAAACAATACGCCGGCAGCGAAGGCATCCCCGGCTCCGTTCGTGTCTATTGGCTTTACAGGAAAGCCCGGGACATGGTCGATTTTTCCATTTTCACTCACGTATGCGCCTTTCTCTCCCCAGGTCATGAATGTAAGGGGACACAATTTACCGATTATTTCCAGAGCTTTCTGGGGATTCTCTTCTCCGGAAAGTGCTTTGGCTTCTTCGTGATTACAGAATGCAATATCTACATTTTCTTTTATCAATTTTTTGAAATCATCTTTGTAACGATTTACACAGAAAGGATCACTGAATGTGAACGCAACTTTTACTCCTGATTTCCTGGATTCTTCCATTGTGAATAGTGAGGCCTTTTTGGTGTTATCGCCATCCCATAGATAGCCTTCCACATAAGAAATTTTGGAATTGCTTAGCCGGACCGTATCAATGTCATTCATAGTAAGGGTTGTAGAAATCCCGAGATGTGTTATCATTGTCCGATCTGCGTCAGGGGTTGTCAGAACAACACAAGTTCCTGTGTGTCCTTCCTTTGTTGGTAGGACTTCGAAAAATATTCCTGCATTTTCCATATCACGTTTATAAAACTCGCCATTTGTATCTTCAGAAACTTTTCCTGTGTAGCAACCTGTTCCGCCAGAATTTGCCAGAGCTATCATTGTATTGGCCGCACTTCCGCCTGATCTGAGTTCGAGATGGTGGTCCTTTAACGATGCCAAAAGATTTCCCTGTGATTCCGCGTCTACGAGAGTCATCACTCCTTTTGTAATCTTATTTTCCTCAAGTAAGCCGGCATCTATCTTAACAAGGGTGTCCACGAGGGCATTGCCTACACCAAATACATCATATTTTTTCATCTACTGTTCCGTTAAATTAAATTTTTACTTTTGATTTCGCTGTTTGTCTGAACGGGATGTTGATTTTGCCCAGATATGTATCAACTTCAAGCCAACCGGAAAGAGTATATTGAATTTCGTTCTGGGTTGCAAATTGTGTTAGAATTGATATCATTATTTCTTTCAGATCCCTGTTAGAATTTGATTCAAATTTTGTTTCCATATCCACTTCGATAATTTGTTTCGTGCTCCGTGGAATTGTTTCCGTTTTTTCTGATTTTACGAATGCGATCTGAACATCCCCTGAAGAGCCTTTGATTGAGACGTCGAATTCAAATCTTTCAATGGTAACCGGAGTTTCATTTCTGTTATCAACTTCGACTCCCGCTCTGAAAAAGATCTTTGGGATCGGGGGAAAAGAGATCATTTTTGAATCTACAATCCTGACGTATTTAATTTCTGCCTTACAGTTCTGAAGCTCCTTACTCTTTTGTTTGATTGTGTCAATGCATCCTGAGATCGCGAAGAATGCGAGTGAAAGCGGAATTAGATTTTTAGCAAAATTCAAGGTCATGAATTAAGTCTCTTCAAGCCGGTAAATTTTCAATGAAAAACTGAAAGCCGGGAAAGAAATTCAATTATTATGTTCCTTCGGGATCAAGAGAAAAAATCATTGACTGGGTTGATTAAAAAAGTAAAATTCTTTCCAATCCGTGTATATCGTGTAAAAATCAGCAAAGCAATTTTTGAGGGGTTATACAAATGAAAAAAATAGTCTTAAGCACATTATTCCTGGTAAGTTTTATCTATCTACAAATTATTAATTGTTCTTCCGGGCAAACGTCTCAACCTACTCAAAATCAAACGGCTGTAGCACCACCTCCGCCTCCACCGGAAGCGTCACCTGAGGAAAAGAAGGCTGCAGCAAAGCCGATGAGGGCAGCGCTGAAAAAAAATAATCCATCTTTTTTTGAGACGGTTAAACCTGAGGAATTGGATTCCGCTCTTTCTTATACTGACGCAAAAGGTTCAAAAGTGATTACTAAAATCGGGTTACGAGGAATTCCTGCGATGCTCGGAATTTTCAAAAATCAAGATCCTCAAGCCAGAAAGAAAATATATTCTGAACTAATGTTTAATGATTATCCCGTTAAAGAGGGCGAAACAATCACACAGGCGGCTTCCGGTAATCCGGATGACTCATCATATATTGAGATGCTAAAAGCAGCAATTTTGGAAAATGAGGAAAAGGATCCCGACGCCGGTTTGGCCTACCAGGATCTGATAAAAAGATTATTTATCAGTCCCGATGCCAACAAAACATACAAGTCAGTTCTGAAGGCTGTTGGATATGAAAAAGGGAACATTGAAACCAAAAAAATTCTGATACAAGAACTGGAATATTCTGCAAGTGGCGGACCCGCTGGTGTATTTCCCGATGCAAAGAAGAGGGCTTCAAAAGGCCGGAAAATTGAAAAGGCAGCAAACAAAATTGAGAACCAGGAAATTAAAGACATGCTGATCAGGATTGGCGGTCTTTATAAATCTGATGATGCTGCCCCACCGGCCTCAACACCAAATTGAACTAAAAAGTTTTCCCGATTAATTGGGAAGAATAAGCGGATAAAAGTTCTATTCCTCCCTGTTGGTTGCAGGAATAGATTTTTATCCCCAATATCGATCCGTCTTTTTCTGCTTTTCCAGTTTTAATATTTTTTATATTTCCATAAAAATTGTAATTAATGTTATTAATCTTCACTTCAAAAGCGATTTTCGAACCTGGGTGGATCAATGCTTTATCAACCGGTCCGGCGATGTGCAGCCCTACGCCTCTACCATCTTCACTGAGATCGATGATTTCTTCTTTCTCTGAAAGTAATTTCCATTCTTTGACGTGAGCTAATTCAAGTTCAAAAGTTAGCTCATCTGTTTTTGTCTCCAGGAAACTGACAAGGACGCCAATCCCGTTTGCAGATTCTATGTTATCCTGAAGGGTGTCATTTCCCAGATTAGGAAGACTTCCTTTCAATTCCGCATATCCGATGAGGGCATTTTCACTTCCAAAGAAAGGGACTATCAGAACTGATTTGATGTTCTCTACGAGATATTTATTCAACAATTGCTCAACGTCCTTCGGTTTCATCTTGAGGATTGGATTGAAAAATGTTCTTTCAAGATAAAAAATTTTTCTGTGAGAATCGCGCAAAAAAAATGGTGATCGTGCTTCGGAAAGGCTTTCGAGAAGAGCAGTGTCTGCCGTATAAAAAAAACCAACCGAAACTTTATTTATAAAATATCCGTGCTGATTGAGTGAATGTTCAATCATTACCTGAAACCGCTGTATTGTTTGGGTAATGATTGAAGTTCTGCCGTACAAAGAGAGAATTGTAGGAATGTCGATCGGGGTTGCATAATGAATGTTAAAAACACTGATATTTTTTGTTTGTGCTCTTTCCGCGCTCCGTTCAAGGGGTTCTATAATGATTTCAATTATTGTGAACAGATCCTCCTGGTAAGGATTAACCTTCTTCACCTTGATTTCCGCCTTGTTTTCTTTGAGAATGCAAACAAGACTCATTGGTTTTCCAAACACATCATCTGCTGGTTTCAGAGTTACATTTATTGAACTCATAATATCCTTTTCTGCTACTACACTCACAATCTGATACTCTTTGTTCTCAGGTACCGAATTGAGTGGTTTATTGAGCAGTTTATTGATTGCGTTTTGAATACTTTTTGGATCGGTCAGGCGATAGCTTTTCATTCTGAGAATGATTATTCAATGAAATGCGTTGAATACGTCAAGAATTATCGACAAGAAATTTTTTTCCGGAATTTCAGCCTTTATAATTCATCTTTCCCCGAAATAAGTCATAAAAACCATGCAACAATAAAATAAACGGATTATAACTTATGAAGCCCTGCGTTATTCCATACTTTACTTTTTCAGTTTCTGGCTGATATGTTCCGAATATCCTGTCCCATATCATAAGTATCCCGGAATAATTCTTATCTATATAAATAGGATTTGATCCATGATGAACTCTATGAGCGGATGGCGTGTTCAGGATTCCTTCGAGAAAAGGCAATTTACCGATAAATTCTGTGTGAAGCCAGTACTGGTACAAGAGATTTACTGTAAAGCTGAGAACTATTGTTGTAGGCGGGATACCGGCTAGAGCAGCAGGCAAAAAGAAAAAAGCAGAGATCAGTGGTGAAAGCCAGTTAAGACGGAAGCTGGTTGTGAGATTCAATCTCTGGCTGGAATGATGGACGAGGTGAAAGGCCCAGAGAGGTTTAAATTCATGCATCCAGCGGTGATACCAATAGTAAAGAAAGTCTGCAAGGAAAAGTGCTCCAAAAAAAGTATATGCGTTATTTGGCAGCCTCAAAGGGGTCAGGCTATATGCAATACCCAGAATATATAATTGCCAGGTAAGAGTGGCTGCCTTAAAAAACTGATAACCAACAATAATAAAAATATTGGCTGCTGTATCTTTAGGATCATGAACCGGCTTTTTTTTATAAATGGAATATATCGATTCAACAATAATTGTTGTGACAACAAAAAGAAGAATCCAGGGTGCGTATGGTAATATCTCTTTCATCGCAAATTTCTCTGTACAATTAGACTGCGAATTATATAAAAAACTTGTCATCACTTTTTGAATCTTCAAATCTAACCAATGGCAATTAAGACGATCGTGTAATAAAAAAACTATGTCAGAACCGGTGAAACAGAAAATTCTCAGCATTGAGTATGAACAAAGATGCAGAGAAATATTCGAAAAAGCAAATTTTATCCGGGAAGTGGGATACAGGTTAGAGAAACTGGAAATCGGGTTTTGTGAAACATCCCTTCTTATTACGGAAAAACATTTGCAGCAGAACCGTTTTATTCACGCAGGGGTTCAATCGACAATGGCTGATCATAGTGCCGGAACCGCAGCCGGAACGATCGCTCCTCTCGATAAAATCGTTTTGAGTGTAGAATTCAAAATTAACTTACTCAGACCTGCCATAGGAAATTCTTTGGTTTGTCGCTCTAATATTCTCAAGAATGGCAAGACTCTTATTGTTGCTGAATCGGAAATATACACTTTCAGGAACGGGAAGGAAAAATTGGTTTCAAAATCCACTGTAACTCTTGCTCTGGTCGGGAAACAGTTTGAATGAATACTGAACGAACCTGAACCTTCCGGATAAAAGTAAACGTTGCCTCTTTATTTGGCATTCTCAAAGTGTAAATTGTGCAAAGATTTTTTCCGGTCTGCCTTTATATCTTTCTAATTTCAACCGATCTATTTTCGTTCGAATTTCCAAAGGATCATTTATTTCATCATGAATTTTCATTGGAATGGGTTTACTTTGTCGGAAATATTAAATCCAACACTGGCAGAATGTTCGGGTATGAACTCAGTTTTTTCCGTGCTTCCAGGATTGAAGGAGATGAAATTTTTCCGGTCCATTTCGCTATCTCGGATTTCAAAAACAAGGAGCATCACACTTCCGAAACGATCGGACGGACAATTGGAGGATTGGCCGGATATGCCAAAAAAAAAATCTGGAGTGGTGATTTCAGCATTCAGATTATCGGGAAAGATAAATTTCACATCAAAGCCAATCCGAGAAGTAGTATAATTTCACTTGATCTTCAGTTATCTGGTGACTTTGGAAAAAGATTACTAATCAATGGAGATTCGGGATATTCGGTGAAGAGCAGGAATAATCCTTCAATCTATTCTTACTATTATAGTTTTCCGGGATTGAATTCTAAAGGCAAAATAAAAATCCGAGATTCTGAGTTTGAGATTACGGGTGGTAATTCCTGGATGGATCATGAATGGAGTGGCAAGATTGGATCAGAAAACTACTCTTCTCTGTCCGGGAATGAAAGTTCATGGGACTGGGTATGCCTTTCTTTTGAAGATGGATCTGATCTGATGGCATTCAATTTCCGGGAAAAAAGAGGATCGGTTTCTGAGTCTTCCGGAACTTTTCGGGATTCCAAAGGCAAAATAAAGCTCTATAAAATTGCAGGGGAATTATTAATAGATCCGGGGGACAGGGTTTTCAGGAGCACTGAAACCGGAATAAAATATCCTATGGAATGGAAAATCCGGTCAAAAGATCTGAATTTACATATCCTGCCTGTATTCGATAACCAGGAATTTAATGGCAGAAAAACTACCGGTCAGGCTTATTGGGAAGGATCCGTAATTGCGACAGGCATGATAGAAGGGAAAAAAGCTCTTGGAACCGGGTATCTTGAATTGAAAGGATACAAACCGGCAAAGATTCTGAATTTTAACTGACGAATGAAAAAAATATTTTTATTAGATCCTGTTGATTCGATATGAAAAAATATTTCGTTAAAAGATTCCTTCTCATATTCCCGACAATATTTGGAATTACTTTCCTGGTCTTCATTATTGCAAACCTTGCACCGGGAGGCCCATTGGAAATGGAGCTTGCAAAGTTACGTGGGGTTGCCAACGAAAAAGGAGCAAATGCAAAACAGATAACACAGGACGAAATTGAAAACATCAAGAAGAGACTTCACATGGATAAGCCAATTCCCGTGGCCTATTTGTATTGGCTTGCAGAAGTTTCTAAATTCAGCCTGGGTGAATCAAGACTCCATTCCAAGGGTGTCGGTGAATTGATCGTTGAGAAATTTCCAATATCTTTGACTTTTGGTCTCACCGGATTCCTGCTGGCATATCTGATTTGCATACCTCTGGGAATTTTTAAAGCACTCTACCACAATGAAAAATTTGACGTAATATCGAGTGGATTGATTTTTTTTACATATTCTATTCCTGTTTTTGCGCTTGCGATGCTACTGTTATATTTATTTGCGTCGGGCGAAGTTTTTTCGGTTTTTCCGCTTGCACATGAAGTGTCGGATAATTATGAAACGATGTCGTCCTTTGGAAAAATCAAAGACAGGTTACATCATATGTTTTTGCCTGTGCTGTGTTATGTTTTCCATTCATTTGCCGTTCTCACTCTTCTGATGAAGAATTCTTTATTAGAACAGATAAGTAAGGATTATGTAAGAACAGCTGTAGCAAAAGGATTGTCGTTCAAAGATGCAGTTTTTAAACATGCTTTCAGAAATTCCCTGATTCCGATTGCCACCGGTTTCGGAGGAAATCTCAGCCTTATTTTCGCGGGATCTATTATTATCGAACTGGTTTTCAACATCGATGGTATGGGGCTTCTGAGCTTTCAGGCTGTAGCTGAAAGGGATACCGATCTGATGATGGGACTTCTTTTGATTCAGAGTCTTCTTTCACTCATCGGGAATATCGTTTCTGACTTCTGCTATGTTCTCATTGATCCAAGGATAAATTTCGAATAAATGTTTTCTCCTGACACAAAAAAAAGAATCAATAAGTTCTATAAGAACAAGCGTGCATTATATTCACTAATTTTGATTTTTTCGACTTATACAATATCATTAATTGCACCACTCATAGCGAACAACCATCCGCTCATTGTCTACTACAATGAAAAATTATATTTCCCTGTTTTCAATTTCTACTCTGACAGAACTTTCGGCGGGCCGGAAGAAACCGAAGCTTCTTATAAAAAAATAAGGGCAAGGGATGATTTTACATCCGGGAAAAATTTTATGATATTTCCGCTGATTTCGTATGGCCACAATGAAGATAACCTGGAAAGTCTTGAGGCTGGAGTTTCTCCTCCCACGAAACCGGACCTGAAGCATTGGCTGGGTACTGACGATCGTGGCCGTGATGTCTTTACAAGGATTTTTTATGGATATAGAATTTGCATGACATTCAGCCTGATTCTGATATTCATTGAAATGATACTCGGTGCATTGATTGGAGGAATCCAGGGATACTTCGGTGGAAAAGTTGATATTATTTTTCAACGGATTATTGAGATTCTTTCAGCCATTCCTTTCCTATACCTGATTCTGATTATGGGTTCTTTTTTCGGGAGAAGTTTTTCTGTTCTTCTTGTGACATACGGAGTTCTCAGTTGGATCGGAATCAGTTACTATTTACGCGGTGAATTTCTGAAATTTAAAAATTTCCAGTTTGTGGATGCTGCCAGGGCATTCGGGGTTCCCCCTTTCAGAATAATTGTCCGGCACATCCTACCGAATGCATTGACGCCAATAGTAACTTTTCTTCCCTTCAGTCTGATCGGTTCGATTTCGATTTTATCCGCGTTGGATTTCCTTGGATATGGGATACCGGCTCCGAATCCTTCGTGGGGAGAATTGATAGCGCAGGGAAGAGAACGGCTGAGCGCCTGGTGGTTAATCGCATTTCCTTCTATTGCTTTATTTTTCACGATTCAGCTGACTTCATTCATTGGGGAAGGTCTCCGGGATGCTTTTGATTCGAAAGAAAGGGTGACTTTTAAATAAAAATGGACACGCTCCTTTCAGTAGAAAATCTTTCTGTAAGTTTTCGCGTTGAAGAGACTCTTTTACCTGTTCTTCAGAACATTTCTTTTTCTGTAAAGAATGCAGAAGTGCATGCGTTAGTCGGCGAGTCGGGGTGCGGGAAGTCAGTAACATCGCTTGCAATTACAAAGCTCCTTCCGGTAAACATTGCAGAATATAATACCGGATCAGTAAATTATAAGGGAATAGATCTCCTGAATACAGGGTATGAAGAGTTGCTTAAAACCAGGGGAAAAGAAATTGCATACATTTTCCAGGATCCATTTTCTACTTTGAATCCTCTTCAAATAATCAAAGAGCAGATCATTGAATCTTATCTGATTCATATTTCCGAAAATGAAAAGGAAGCTGTCGAAAAGGCAAAATTTCTTCTGAATAAAGTCGGATTAACGGACCTGGATTCAAGGCTCAATTCGTATCCAAGCCAGATGAGTGGCGGAATGCTACAGAGAATTTCTATTGCAATGGCACTAATGTGTGATCCTTCGCTTCTGATCGCTGATGAACCTACAAGTGCAATTGATGTTACAATCCAATCCCAGCTTATCGAACTTCTTTTAAAATTGAAATCGGAAATCAAAATGTCGATCCTCTTCATTTCTCACGACCTGGCTCTTGTATCCGCTCTTGCAGACAGAATTTCGGTGATGTATGCGGGAAGAATTGCAGAAACCGGCAGCGTTGATGATGTAATCGATAATCCGAAGCATCCATATACAATTGCGTTAATAGATTCTGTGCCATCGTTTGGCAAGGATTCCCGGAGATTAAAAACTATCAGGGGGATTGTTCCCTCTCCCTATGATTATCCTTCCGGATGTCATTTTTCAACAAGGTGTGAAAAAGTTTTTAACCGTTGTCTTCTCCACAAGCCGTTACCAGTCAGGATTTCGGAATCGCAATATTCATCCTGTTTTCTGTTTGAGGAAGCGAAATGATTTCGGTTAAAAATCTGAACACGGTATTCAGGGTTGCTTCGAAAAAATTTTTCGGGAAAGATGAATTAAAGGCTGTGGAAAATGTATGCCTTGAAATTGTAAAAGGAAGAACTGTTGGTCTTGTAGGTGAATCCGGCTGCGGAAAATCAACCCTCGGCAGGACTATTCTGCAATTGCAAAGAGCGAATTCTGGAAGTGTTCAATTTGAAGGATCCGAACTCACTTCACTTTCTGAAAGCCAGCTCCGGCCTTTCAGGAAAAAAATGCAGGTGATTTTTCAGGATCCTTTTTCTTCTTTGAATCCGAGAATGACAATCCGGGAGATCATTTCTGAAGGACTTCTCGTTCACGAAAATCTTTCGCGAACTCAATCAATGCTCAGAGTTGCGGAGATTCTGAATAAAGTCGGTCTTGAAGAAAACATCCTTGAAAGATATCCGCATGAATTTTCAGGAGGACAGAGGCAGCGAATTGCAATCGGAAGGGCTTTGATTCTCCGTCCGGAGTTTGTGGTTTGTGATGAAGCAGTTTCTGCTCTCGATGTATCGACCCAGGCGCAGGTCGTGAATCTTCTGATCGGCCTCCGGGAGGAAATAAAACTCTCTTATCTCTTCATTTCGCATGATCTGAGTATCATAAAATATATCTCAGATGATATCGCGGTCATGTACCTGGGGAAGCTGGTGGAATTTGGGAGCAAAGACAAAGTTGTCGAAAACCCAAAGCATCCATATACTAAGGCGTTGTTTGCTTCTGTTTTTGATATCAGTGACAGAAAAAAAGAAAGAATTGTGATTAGCGGAGAAATTCCAAGCATAATGAATAAACCGAAAGGTTGTTATTTTCACACACGCTGTCCGGTTGCGAAAGATATTTGCCGGGAAAAAGAGCCGGAGTATGTTGAAAAAGAAACAGGTCATTGGGCAAGCTGCCATTTCGCATAACCTCTGAATTATGGACTGGATAAAGGAAAAGATCGCGCTGATTCACAGTCTACGGAATAATAAACTGAAAGTGAATGAATATGACGTCTATGATCTTGTGGATTTTGTTGCAGAGACCCATGACATCAATGTCGGAGAAATGCACCAGGAATTTATCCGGAACCTGGTCTACATTGTCCCGTTTACTGCAAATGCAACGGACGAGCCTGAATGGCCATATCATGCTAAAGAAATTCTCGAAGGAAAGTATCCAATTGAAAAACTCCCGGTGCATATTCGCACACTCGCGAAGGAATTGTATTACAGGTAACTATTCAAACCATATCTCGATTCTGTAATCTCGGGTCTGAGAATTAAGCATATGGGAAACCGGGATTGAATTCTCCTGTAAAATATGTTGGTCAGTGAATGGCTTCAATTCCGGAAAAAGCTAAGCGTTGATTGCAATTGCAAAGCCTGTTCCTGTAACAGATTTGAGATTGCCTGATTTTCTTCTGCGACGCTCACCAGGAAAGTTGTATTTTCAGCAACTTTTTCTACAGCCCCGGAAATCTCTTTAAATAACAATGCCTGGTCCTTATTTTCTGCAACAATTTCCGACGTAAAACGGAACAAAGAATCTGAATTTCCTTCCACAATCTTATTAATTGTTGCCTGGTCTTTGCTAATGTCCTGGATTTTTCGTATATTCCGGATCGCATCCTCAACATTGGAAAGAATGGTAGTCATCGAAAAATTCAATTCTTCCATTGAGCCTGTTCCGAGATTTACGGCCTTAACTGCCTGTTTGACAAGGCTATCTATTTCCTTTGAACTCTTCTGCGTAGATTCACCTAGCTTGGATATTTCCTGTGCAACGACGGCAAATCCGCGTCCGGATTCGCCAGCCCTTGCTGCCTCAATGGACGCATTTAATGACAAGAGTCCAACCCGATCTGCAATCTCTCCAACAAGTGATGAAATGCCCTGAATCTGGACCGTGATGTCTCTGATGTCATTCATTTGATTGATGCTGATTTTAATTTTTTTGCTTCCGGATTCTGCAACGTTTTCCATTTTTTCAGACTGCAAAACCGCATCCCTGCTTGTTATTTCAATTTCACCAATTTTCTGGTTTAACGATTTCAATGATTCGTTTGTCCTGATCATTTGCTTCATCTGCTCATCCGTTTTAGACATGATCTGATCCGCACTCGTTGACATCTGTCCCGTGGCTGCAGACATTTCCTCAGCGGCTGAGGCCTGCTCCATAAGTTTACCTGTAGTTTCCTGGGCACGAATCTTAAGCTTATCGGAAAACTTAAATAACTTGCCGGATTCAGTGTTTATTTCAATTACGATCTGGTTCAATCTGCTATTAAAATCATTTAGCGAATTTTTAACAGTTCCGATTTCATCTGAGCTGATCATTGGTGATCTCTTGCCTACATTACCTTTTGAAAGGGATAAAAGATTTTGTATCAGATCGTCGCTATTCTTAGTAGCAGAATACGAGAACAGATATGTTAAAAGACCAACGTAGAAAGTCATTTGCAGGCCGAGCACAGGCACGAAAGAAACTATATTCTCAAGATGCCTGATTTTCTGATTTTCCACAAAGAGAAGATACCCGAATAAAAAGAAACCTAGCCAGACGACAGAAAACACGGAAAAGAAAATGCGTGAACGGAATTTTATGGCTCGCAGACCCGGTGTAGGGATATCAATCCATTGTTCATGCGACAGCTCTTTTCCGATTTCTATTTCGCAGACAAAAAAATGTGAAACATCGTTTGTAAAAATGACCATTACATACGCGATTACATAGCTTGCATAATTCCAGAAATCAAAATCAATGAAATTGCTGGTAATCAATCCTGCAAGAGGAACGCCGATTCCCCACTGACAGTTCACATACAGTGCTTCTGTGAGGGGAAATCCAAGAAGCTTTGTTTTGGCTTCGGAAAGATCTTCCTTTTTTTGGAGGAAAGTCTCCAGGCGGAGAACGGATACTATTTTTCTTAAATGAAAAATTCGGAGTGGTATAATTACTACTGCAGTAACAATACTTGCGATTAAAGCACCGACAATGAAATAACCGGCTTCTTTGAGGTTAAATCCGTTTACGAAAATAACGAAGATAGACGCAAACGGAACGACAACCATGTAGGTTATGATTTCTAGACGTATCGTAATTGCTTTGAAAAATGTGGATGAGAACATGTTGGTTTCCGTTTCTTTTAGAAATTACAGATTGTATCTGATTTTTGCAATAATTCTATCCTGATTTGGTTTGTAAATGTTTGTTGACTTCACTCTATATTAATCGACATAGGGATAAAAGGACCGATATGAAAAAAGTATTCTTTTTAATGATTTATTTGGGAACATTGATGGGAGTTTCTGCGGATTCTGAAGCATGTAAGGATCCGGAAATTACGTATTCCAATTCCGGAGGAATGTTGCCCCGTGGATGGGAGATCTCTTTTAAAAAGGAAAAAGTCGTC
>JAIOQL010000071.1 GCA_021413405.1 Leptospira sp. | reverse complement strand
TGGGAACCGTTGCCGATCTTTCGGAACTTTGGTTTCTTGCAAAAATCTTTGAAACCGATCTGGATGCAATCCGGCCCGATGAAAAAGCCGTTGTTCGTCTGAATCCCTATCCGAGCGAACTTTTTCAAGGTCGCATAACGTACATCGGCAACCAGATTGACCCGGTTTCCAGGACCGTCCTCGCCAGGATCATAATAAGAAACAGGAAAAACCTTGTTAGGGTCGGATTATTCGGAACAGCTGAAGTAACCACCGTTGACCCTGAAATCATCGCGATCAGGCCCGAGACCATTTCAAGTATTGACGGGAAAGATTTTGTATTCATTGAAGAAAAGCCGGGAGAATACAGACTCCGGGAAGTAAAGACTGGCCGCAAAAATAATGCGTTAGTCGAAATCAAATCCGGTCTTGAAGAAGAAGAATATCTGGTTGAATCAGGAATATTTCTGCTTAAATCAAAACTCCTCAAA
Source organism: Leptospira sp. (assembly GCA_021413405.1). Taxonomy (GTDB): domain Bacteria; phylum Spirochaetota; class Leptospiria; order Leptospirales; family Leptospiraceae; genus JAIOQL01. The sequence continues at coordinate 1,174 of JAIOQL010000071.1, read as the reverse complement.
AAAACTTTCGGGGGTGAGTGATGGGCTTTTTAAGTTCCCTGGTCGAATGGTCACTGAATCACAGAGCAATCGTTCTTGGAGCAACTATTCTTTTTGCAATAGCCGGAATTGATTCAGCGTTAAAAATGAAAATTGATGCGGTACCTGATATCACGACTATCCAGGTACAGGTTATCACTGCTGCCCCCGCGTTGTCGGCGATAGAAATTGAGCAATATGTAACATTTGCCGTTGAGCGTTCCATCACCGGGACTCCTCATCTCGAAGAAGTGAGATCTATTTCCAGATATGGACTTTCTGTTGTAACAGCAGTATTCAAAGACGGAACGGATATCCACCTGGCACGTCAGCTGATCGGGGAAAAACTCCGGGATGCGTCATCCGCTATTCCTGCAAGATATGGAAGGCCGGACATGGGTCCGATTTCAACAGGACTTGGAGAAATATTCCAGTTCACTCTCCGTAGTAAAAACCATAGTATGAGGGACCTCACATCCTATCTGAACTGGAACATCAACCCGAGATTGAAATCCGTTCCTGGAATTGTTGAAGTCAATACATTTGGAGGAGAGGTGAAACAATACCAGGTCATTCTGAATTCCAACAGAATGCAGGCCCTTGGAATCACCGGGACAGATGTTTTCGATTCCATCCAAAAAAATAACGCAGCTGCCGGCGGAGGGTATATTGAAAAGGGGAATGAACATTTTGTAATAGGAACAGAGGGAATGATCTCTTCGATCGACGATATGAAAAATATTATCGTAGGGAGTGCCGGGAAAGGAAATCCGGTAAAGCTTTCCAGCATTGCAGAGATAAGAATTGGAGGCCGTCTTAGAAGGGGTGCATCCACAATGGATGGCAACGGCGAAGTAACCGGGGCCATAACAATGATGCTCATGAATGAAAATTCTCTCACAGCATCGGAGAATGTAAAAAAGGCAATCGCAGAAATTTCAAAAACTCTTCCGGATGGAATGAGAATCGAATCCTTTTATGATAGATCAGAAGTAGTAAAGAAAACGATCAGAACCGTATTTATCAATCTTCTGGAAGGAGCAATTCTTGTAATCGTTGTTCTCCTTCTCATGCTTGGAAACATCCGCGCAGGAATTGTCTTTTCTCTGACAATTCCTCTTGCGATGTTTTTTGCGATTATGATCATGAGAATCCG
>JAIOQL010000522.1 GCA_021413405.1 Leptospira sp. | reverse complement strand
AATCTTCATCGATTTTATCTTGACACTCACTTAAACCGGAAACACATAATCAAAACAACTATTAATTATTTGGCGGACAATTTATGTTACTCGGTATAACGGAAGTAAGAAAAGGAATGGTTCTCAAAGTTGAGAACGATCTTTTTACTGTAATCAAATCTGAATTTGTGAATCCCGGGAAGGGGAGTGCTTTTATCCGCACGAAGCTGAAGAGTGTGATTAAAGGAAGTTCCATAGAGAGAACCTACAAAGCCGCTGAAAAACTGGAAAGCGTTGAACTGGAAAGAAGGAACATGACATTGTGTTACACCGAAGGTGACAATATAGTATTCATGGATGTCAATGACTTCGAACAAATTCATATTTCGAAAGATTATGTTGAAGACATTCTCCCGTTCATGAAAGAAGAAACCGCTGTGGAAGTTTCGTTTTATGAGGGAAGACCGATTGGAGTGACCCCACCGAATTTTGCGATTCTGGAGGTCACTTATGCGGAGGAAGGTCTGAAAGGCGACACATCCGGGACTGCGTTGAAAAAAGTAACCGTCGAAACGGGCGGAGAAGTGAACGTTCCCATTTTTGTGAAACAGGGGGACGTGATCAAGATTGATCTTCGGGATCTGAGCTATGTTGAGAGAGTGAATAAATAATACCCCGATCGGGAGAAAAGTTATGGCATATATTGTCCAAAAGAAAGGAAGTCCGGAAATAAAGGACAATTCTGAAGTCAAAAAATTTCTGAACAGCAGGGGGATCGACTATGAACATTGGGACACTCCGGCATCTGCAAATTCACTTTTATCCAAAGATACATTGAATGATGCAGAAAAAGAGGAGTTGTTGGGAAAACTGGATAACCGGTTTGAGGAACTCAAATCCAAATTCGGATACCGTACAAGAGATCTCGTTGTTCTTCATCCTGGAGTTCCAGGCATCAAGGACATGCTTGCAAAATTTGACAAAGTTCATTACCACACAGATGAGGAAGTCCGGTACATTGTAGATGGTTCAGGAATTTTTGGTTTTTCCATAAAAGGTGAGAAGTTCCTTGTTCATGTTTCCCGGAATGATTACATTTCAGTTCCACGGAATACAAATCACTGGTTTTATCTGGATGAAAAAATGAGAATCAAGGCAGTACGTTATTTCCAGGATATGAGCGGATGGGTTCCGAACTATGTGGAAGAAACTGCGGCCATCGATTAATGTCCGTTCAGTCGGAACTTGATCTTCTAATCAGATTATCACGGGACTATTACACCCGTATGTGGATGTTTGCGACTGCCGGGAATCTATCTATTTTTGACCGGAAAAAAAAAGAAATCTGGATAACCGCATCCGGAAAAAATAAAAGTTCTCTCAGCAAAAAAGATTTTATTTCAATTCATTCTGAATCGGGGAAAGTCGGCTTGAAATCCGGGAAGCCAAGTGCCGAGACTTCGATCCACAAAGTTATTTATGAGAACTTTGAAAACGTCAATGCAGTATTGCATGTACATACTCCGGCAAGTTGTTTATTAAATTGCGGAGTTTCAAGGGAAAAACCAACTCGTCAATTTCTTCTTCCAAACATAGAAATAATCAAGGCATTCGGTGATTTCAGGGAAAATCCGGATCTGAAAATGACAGTCGTCTACAATTTTGGAATAGTCAGCGATATTTCAGATGCTTTCCGGAATACGTTACGCGGCACTGCTTCAGTAGTCCCTTTCTTCCTTATCCAGGATCACGGGGTCACTGCCTGGGGGCGGGATGTGTCAGATGCAAACAAGAATCTGGAAGCTGCCGAATTTATTCTACAGGTAATGGCTTCGCGTCATTGAAACAGGTTTTTGTTGCGGGATCCGGTTCCGGGATCGGAGAATCACTTCTAAGGAAACTGGATTCGCGCGAAGATGTTTTTGTGAATGGGATTTCCAGGAGAGGGGAGTTCTTTTCGGGGGATAATAAAATTGAGAAAGGGAAAAATTACCGGTGCGATCTGAAATCGGAAAAGGAAATCGACCTATTCGTTGATTTCTATCTCGGCAAAATAAAAATACTCGATGCATTGTATTTATGTGCCGGTGACGGTTTGTTTAAACCTATTTCCGGGATATCGGGATCAGATTGGGACGATCATTTTTTGCTCAATGTTAAATCTAATTTCCTTTTGCTGAAAGCTTTTTACCCTGTTCTAAAAAATTCCGAAGCCCCATTTGTTTGTTTTATTTCTTCTACAGCCGCAAAAAAGGGATTCCCTGATTCTTCTGCCTACTGTGCATCAAAACATGCTGTAACCGGGCTTGCAAAAGCATTGCGTGAAGAATGGAAGCCGGACAGAATCCGTGTGTTCACTATTTTTCTTGGTGCAGTCAGCACCGATATCTGGAATGATCGCCCGGAATTTGACAGGAAAGATATGATAGAAGTGGGCGCACTCAGTCAATATCTTGAGAGTTTTCTTTTTCTCGATAAATCCATTAATATCGAAGAAAGTTATTTGCTCCCCCTGAAAGGCGTGCTCTGATTGTCTCGCATCCGGATTTTTTTGGTGAGGGCCTATAAATAGAAATGAACAGGATTAAAGAATTTCTCAAAAACGACAAAACAGTCTGGATTATTATTGTAATCTATTCATTTTATTACATGGGATCTCTACAGCCTAAGTATCTTTTTACGGGCGACGGACTAAATAAGATCATCCAGTCAAAATCTTTGATCCAGAATAAATTCCGGTCTGAAGAAATTAATTATCCGTTAAAAGATATAGATCCCGGGTACAAATTTTATCCTTTTCAGGGAGTATACCTTCTCAATCTCGGGGATCGTCACCTTGGACAATATCCTCTTTTCTTTTCCGTATTGATCAGCCCGGTGCTGATGGCTTTACCTGACATAACCTTCTCATTACTCGGAGTAATCCTGTTCCTGTTCTGTCTGACGGGCGCACAAAAATTTTACGGACTTCATCGTTTTACTTTACTTATGATAACTTTTTTGACTTATCTTTTACCTTTCTCTATTGATTTTTCTGAGAATATTTATACTACTTGCATGACTTTTTTCGGTCTGAGCCTGTTCCTATATGGTATCCGAGTCAAAGAAAAAGAAACTTCGTTGTTCGTATTTGTTTTTGCAGGCTTTCTGATTGCGATAGGAGTCTGGCTGCGGCTGGAAGGAATTTTTTTCTTTTTATCACTCGGATTTGCAATGCTGATAGTCTATGGAATCAAACCGGTTTTACATTTAAAGGCGTTCTATTTTTTCTCATTCGCTTTCGGATTCTTCGTGGGTCTCTTTTTCCTTTTCAATTATATTGATTACGGCCATATTTTCGGCCCACGTTATCTGGCAAACATTGATGAGTTTGGAAAATCAATTTCAGGAAGATTTTCCCAATCGATTTCCCTTCTTTTCGCGGGTCGTCTGAAAGTTGGATTTTTTTTATACACTCCTCTTTTTTTGGCCACGATTATTTATTTTCTAAAAAGGGAATCCTATCAGAAAATGCATAATGAAGAAAAAGTTTTGCTTTGGCTTGTAGTGATTTTTCTTCCATTAATTGCATTCTCTGCTCCGAATGACGGTGTTGTCAACTGGGGGCCCCGTTATCTCGCGCACGCTATTCTCCCATGTTCCATTCTGACCGACCGTTACTTGAAAAGTGTGAATTTTTTTGATTCATCCGGATTTACCCGAAAGCACATTGGTATTTATTTAATGATAACGGTTTCAGTGATAGTTTCTTTCCTTGGTTTCAAATTTAGCGGAGTGGCCGCCAAACAACTCAGGAATTTTCAAATAGAAATGGTTTCTTCTAAACCGGATATCCGCATTTTCCAGAATGCTTTTTTATTGAACCATCTCGGGATGGGATACTTCGGCTCTAAAAATTTACTGGTTACAGATCTGAATGATTTACAGGAAATTGTTCCCAGGCTGAAAAAGACATATAAGGGAAACACATTGACTTTTTATGATTCTCCGTTTTCGTTTATCCCGAAAGAAAGCAAAACACAGGATACCCCTCTGAAGTTTACAGGTCAGAATAAACTGGAATATATTGTTTATTTTCTGAACCGGATACTCGAATCTCTATTCAGTGTAGACAATCCGAGGGATGTTTTGAAGTTTATGACGGCGGCTGAAAAATCCACGTATTTAAAATTCTTAAAATCTAATCTGAAATTGATCAAAGAAACTCATCTGAAATACATTGAGAAATATGAATTTCTGGTAGAGTAGGGATCCCCGGATTTTTATTCCGCTTGACCATTGATCACTCTTCAAAGATAAATTTAATTATCATGAGAAAAGGGGATAGGGAAACTGTTATTGTTCCGGGAGGATCAGGTGGAATCGGCAGGGAAATTGTCCGTGAGCTATCAGAGAAGAATTACAATGTAATCAATTTCGATCTGATCACTCCGGAAAAACTTTTTAAAAATGAAAAATTTTCTTCTGTGAATCTCAGGAAGGAAAACGAAATTATTGCGGCGTTTGAAGAAGTAAAATCAGAAAATAAAAATCTCTATTCTCTTGTTTACAGCGCAGGTTGGGGAGGCCCATTTCATTCTATCCTTGATGTAAAATCAACAGAATGGAATATGATAATGGATGTAAATCTGAAAGGTGCTTTTTTGTGTATCCGGGAAATCCTTCCTACTCTTGTTCAGAATAAAAAAGGAA
>JAIOQL010000520.1 GCA_021413405.1 Leptospira sp. | reverse complement strand
CAGTTAAAACAGATTTTGATCCAATCGCTTGGAAATTCGGAATCTGACATCCAGATTACTTTTGATAAAATCACCCGCAAGGATCTGGAGAAAACGAATTTATCTGACCCGTTTGCAATCGGGTCGGCTGAATCGGGATCCCAAACCCAGGGAGTTCCTGCCGGATCAATGATCATAAATTATAAATTTGTTCTTTCCCCTGTTTCCGGAACAAAGGTTTCCGAATTAAAGGAAGGAAACCGGATTATGGTTAAGATTACTCCCGGAGATGCCAATTCGAACAATGCAATCAATTTGCTGAATCTGAAGGAAGAAGGCGGGTTAATCAAAAATGTCCCTGCAACAATTGTATCGATAAAACATAGTACAAATTCATCAGAAGCGGTGATTAAAATCACTGACGGTATCTTTGGCAAATATACAGAAGAAGAAACTTCCATTAAAGTGAAAATGGCGGGCATCGAAACACTCGCATCTGTCACTGCAGGAAAAAGCCCTGAAGTCAAAAACAATTCTTCGACTGCTTCTGCTCCGCGCTCTGCAAAAGATGAGAATCCGCTTTTGATCCCGATTCTTGCTATTCTCGGGATACTGGGAATCGTCGGCGCAATCATCATTTTCGTATTGTAATCATGAAAGAAAAATTATTCTATATCCTTCCAATCGTTATCATTCTGCTTTGTCTCGAAAACCTGTTTCTACAGTTTACGTTTCAGCCACCATTTGACATGGTAAAGAGCGCAACAATGTTCGAAAGAACAGACCCGTCAGAGAAAAACCCGGACGAAAAAAAGAGTTCGTTTTATTTTGGGAAAGGCCTGATCCTACAGGCCTACTATTTTTCCGGTCTACTGAATGAAATCCAGGATAGTGACACACCGAATGACGGGAAACCGGAAAAAACAATCGCCGCAATTGAAAAGGAAATCGCTTCGATTAAAATTTCAGCCGCATTCAAAGTATTCCTTATTTTTCTTTCTCTTAGTACGTTAGTTGCAATCTATCACAATGTCTGGTTTGCAATATTCATGGGGAGATTCCTTTTCCTTTCTTCCATACTTCTTCATCTCACAAAATATGAAAGGTTCTATGATTCCGGAAACTGGGTCGGCTCAAAGATAGCAAAGATTTCAAATATAACAAACTGTATCTCGCGACGGAGTCGGGAGAGGAAATAAACGAAAAGCAAAGAGGAAAGGAATCAGGCTCCAACCGGAAAATCGTTAAGCATTTTCTTGTTATTATTTCCTCCGGGATTCTCATCGGGAACATCATCTATATCCCGCTTTTTTCTCTTCAGAAGAACTATTTCAACGAATTTGGAATACTTCTATTGATCCTGGTTCTTTTACTTTGCGCATTTTATATCCGGAATTATTTCCGGGCGGGGAACGAGGAGACGGTCACAAAAACCGGAAACATTCTCATCAGCCTTTCTTTTCTTCAATACAGATTTTTGCGGAATTTCATGGTAACTGCAATGTCGGTTGCAGCTATAACACTTTTCATTACTTTCCTATTTATCGTGCTGACCCTGAATGCGGACTTGCTAAAAGGTTTTTTCCAGGCCGGAGCAAAAATACATTACTGACTACAGGTCAGCTTTTTTTCCGTAACATTGCGGTTGCACATAATTTTTCCATCTTCATGATACGTTATGCGACTTATCAAAGTCCCGGTGGAATCATATAATTCCTCAGCTTCTTTTTTCCCGGAAGGATAATAGTAGACCCAGTTTTTCACCTTTTTGTCTTTCAGAAATGAGCCGGTGTATTCAGTTTTACCGTTCCGGAAAAATTTAGACCATGCGGCGGTTTTATATCCGGAGTCATAAGAACCGGTTTCTTCACGGTTTCCGGAATCATAGAACCTTTCATATTTTCCGTCTTCATTTCCCCAGACGGTCTCAACCCAGTATGTTCTTTTTTTTCCATATGTAAAGTTCTGAATATAGTATGGCTTGCCATCCGAAAAATTCCATTGCCACAATCCGTTGCGTTGTCCGTTTTTAAACATCCCGGAACTCAAAACAATTCCTGTGCCCTTCCCAAAGGAGCGGCATTTACCATGAAGAAGCTTTGAAGAATTTACTTCGCACTCTGAATACAGTTCACCATTGTCAAACCACCTGAGTTCCTTGCCATCGGCAATGAGGAGGTAGGCATTTGTCTTTTTATCATACGACGCATTGGAAGGCACTGATTTTGGATAGGCTGCATCAAATTTGCATGCAGCGCAGAAAAAGAAAACAAACAGAACAGGAATTTTAATTATATACAGTTTCAGATATATTCTTAATTGATTGTGAACTTTTTGACGACCAGGATTTCATCTTTCTCGTTACGGATCTCAACTTCATATTTACCCGGAGTTTCAAAAAACCCTTCATCATAGTAGGTCTGAGCCTTGTTGTTGTCTTTCTTGAAGGGACGGGTATAGTTGTGAATTTCCTCCCTTTCACCATCGACTTTAAAAATCTTCAGATTGATTGTCTTTGGAGTTCCCCAGCCTTTCCTATAGTAAAGGTAAAAATCCTGACCATTCTTGAAATCGTAGTCTTTGCCTGGATCCATTGACGAAACTTTTTCTGGAGTCATCTTTTGGGTGTCCATGAAAATTGCATGGCTTGCCGGCCAAAAAAACCAAACTAGCCAAATAACGAAAACTGCTGCCCCAAGGAGCAGATATTTCCTGGGCTTGTCTTCACCGCCCCGGGGAGTGTTGTAATCTTCTAATCTCATACCTCTGTTTACGTTGTAAATAGAGTCCTTTTTGGGCAATAGTTTTTCTTTTCTAAGTCTTCCCGGTTCCTTTTTTTTTGGAGAACCGGTCTTCGGCGCAAATTCTGTCTCTGGGATCTCTTTGTCGGCGGCAATTTCCCCTTTTTCCGATCCGGTTTTGGTAATTGAAGTGTCATCCTTCCCAAGAGTCCGCCTTATGTAGGAGCCTGCAGCTCCTTTTAGAAAATCTTTTTTAGCCAAGACTAACTACTTCATCAACCAGTGATTGATATGCTAAGGTCACTTTATTCCGTTTTGAATATTCAAAAAGAGTTTTTTGGACCATATGCGCCTCTTCGACCGCGACAGAGGAGGGAATTGCAGATTCCAGAATTTTCATATATTGGCCAATTGTCG
>JAIOQL010000510.1 GCA_021413405.1 Leptospira sp. | reverse complement strand
GAATTTGTCAAACCGACTGTAGATGCAATTCTCAAATCTGCAAAAACCGGAGACGGAAAGATCGGTGACGGAAAAATAATGATTCTGCCTTTGGAAGAAGTAATCAGGATCCGCACTGGTGAGAGAGGAAAGACTGCAATTTGATTTGTAATTAGACGAAAAATTACAAATTTCTTAAAATCAAAAGAGGACTTTTTTTTACAAAAGTCCTCTTTTTTTCTTTATTATCTAACACCCCTAATCTATCATTTCTTTTTAGCATTATTTCTGCGTTAGTGGAATTCTATGCATTTTGATCTATTCTATTTTTTGGAGTTCATATTATGGAAATTGTACTTAGAGATTTCAAAACTATTCCGGTATTAGACATAATCGGAGAAGTCGATCTCTACAATGCGAAGCAGATCAAGGATACAATAGAAAGCCTGATAAAACAGGAAAAATACCAGGTCATTGTGAACCTTGAGAAAGTTCCTTTCATGGATTCCTCCGGGATTGGAACTCTTGTTACCGGGATGTACAGATTAAAAAAATACCATGGTGGAATGAAAGTTATCAACATTGTCGGATCGGTTGCAAAAGTTTTTAAGCTTACCGGCATGGAAGATCATCTTGAAGTGTGCAAAGATGAAGAGGATGCCGTGAATTATTTCGATTTGGATTAGGTTTTGATCAAGCTTTGAATTGATTTCAAGACATCATCTTTATTTTTATAGAACAGATTAAATACTGAGTTTTCAAAGATGACATTTCCCTGCTCATCAACCAGAACCATTGCCCGTTTTATTCCGAAAATTCCCATCGCGCCGTAGGCTTTACAAACCTCTCCTGTCGCATCACTTAAAAGAGGAAATTTGAAATTATATTTGGTGTTGAATTTCTTATGTGAATCAACCGACTGAGGATTTATTCCTACTATCGAAACTCCAATTTTGCGGAACTCTTCGTAGCCATCATTGTATGAACATAACTGGGCAGTGCAGATAGCAGTTTCATCGCCCGGATAAAAAACAACTAACACTTTTTTATTCAGATAATCTTTCAAAGAAATTACTTTTCCGTTTGTGTCAGGTAAACTAAAATCAGGTGCTTTTTTTCCAAGTAGGCTCATAAATTTTCCTCGTTTGATGTCAGCTTGAGAAATCTGTCCTTGCCACTCAAGTCTCTTTTGATTTCGCTTTTCTGAAATCCGGCATTAACGGCTATTTCTATGATCCGATAAATCCAATCCGGGTGAGTCTCAAGGAAAAGAGTACCGTTTTTATGGAGATGTTTTTTCGAATCCGATAAAAGTTCAGAATAGAAAGCTTCAGGGTTCTCCAGGAACAGGGCAAGGTGCGGTTCATGATCCAGAACATCAGACATGATTGAATCTTTTTCAGATATTGGAATGTACGGAGGATTTGAAACAATAATATCAAATATATCTTCCGGAACAAAATGCTGAAAAAGATTTGAATTGGCAAAGTTCAGAACGTTTCCCTCATCGTTCAGAATTCTTCTGGAATTTTCTTTTGCTATATTCAATGCATATTCATCAATGTCGGATAACGTAACGGATAAGGATGGATTTTCTTTTTTCAATGAGATGCCGATGCAACCGCTTCCTGTTCCAAGATCCAGAATTTTTAATTTTTCTTTTCCGTTTATTTCAGACAAAACCCATTCAACAAGTTCCTCTGTTTCCGGACGCGGAATCAGAACATCCGGGGTTACATAGAAACTGGAATTGAAGAAATTTTTTTTACCGGTTATGTATGAAACCGGTTTTAGATTTCCTCTCTCTTTTATCCGGGAACGGTAGTCTTCCTGTTCCGTTTCATTGAGTATCCTTTCAAAATTGGAATATAATCTGATTCTTTCCATTCCAAGCAATTCAGACAGTATCACTTCCGCATCGAGTCTTGGATTTGGAATATTTTTTCTCAGGAGATAATCCTGGGATTTTTTTAAGACATAGAGGATTGTTTTCTCTTCGCTATTCATTCGACTTTTCTGTCTGTAGCCGTCTGATCCGGTCACTCTCGCTAAGGGCATTGAATAGTTCATCGAGATCGCCATCCATAATTGCGGACAAATTGTGACTGGTATAATTTATCCTGTGATCGGTGCACCTCCCCTGTGGAAAGTTATATGTTCTGATCCTTTCCGATCTATCACCGGATCCGATCATCTCCTTTTTGAGGGCATCTGCACTGGTTTTCCGGTCTTCTTCCTGCTTTTCACGAATCCGCGCCCGAAGAATACGCATTGCCTTGTCCTTATTCTTTAATTGTGATTTTTCATCCTGGCAGCTGACGACAAGTCCGGTCGGGATGTGCGTTATGCGAACTGCCGAATCAGTAGTGTTTACCGATTGACCACCCGGGCCGGATGATCTGTATACATCGATTCGCAGATCAAATTCGTTAATCTTTATGTCAGCTTCTTCAGCCTCCGGGAGAACTGCTACAGTGACTGCGCTAGTGTGAATTCTTCCTCCTGATTCCGTGCTCGGTATTCGCTGCACACGATGAGCTCCCGGTTCAAACTTAAAGAAATCATATGCACGATCGTCTTCAATGGAAAATATAATTTCTTTATAAACACCGATTCCGGTTGGGCTTGCTTCTATAATTTCATTTTTCATTTTTTTCTTTTCTGCAAATTTTGTATACAAGCGGAAAAGATCTGCAGCAAATAAGCCGGCTTCTTCACCACCTGTACCTGCGCGAATTTCAATCAGAACGTTTTTTCCCGAATTTGGATCAGGGGTCAGAAGCATAATTTCAAGCTCTTTCGTCAGCATTGAAAGATTTTTTTCCGAATCTTCGACTTCCGTTTTCATCATTGAAATCATATCACCATCGGTTTCGGTCTTAAGGAGTGCCTCGGCTTCCTGTTTGTTTTTTTCCAGGCGCAGGAATTCTTCGATTTTCGTAAAAATCGGTGTTAGCCGGACTCTTTCCTTGGATAATTCCTTGAGTCGGGAAGGGTTAGAGGCGATCCTGGGATCCTGGAGTTCCTCATCTATTTTCAAAAATTTCTGTTGTATCTTTAGTAGCCGGTCAATCATTTAGAGATAGGAGAAATTCTGGTCAGTTTTTTTAAAGAAATATATATATTATGGGTATAGAAACTTCGTTTGCAGATATTTTTTCAAAAAACTATGTAACTATGATAGTTGGTCTGGATGATTATCATAGTCCATATGCAAAAACAGTGGGCGATCCGTCCGAAATCATAGAATCTCTCATTCAATCGGCTGCATTGAAATCGGCAGCTGTTAGCGCTACCCTTTCTCTCCCTCCCGGACCATTTGGCTGGATAAGCGTCATCCCTGAACTCTTTCTTATTTACCGGATACAAGGACATCTGATAAAGGACGTTGCAACTTTGTATGGGAAGGAAGTGAAACTGACGAAAGAACTTTTGCTCTATTGTATGTTTAAGCATGGAGGGTCGCATATTTTCCGGAGAGCGTGCCTTACGGCCCCCAGATGCGGAAGAAGGGCAGTATCACCCTTTACTTCCAGTTTGGGCCAGCGAGTGGTGCGGGTTACATGAGCCTTCGGCAGCGACGCCAGGGCTACAAGGATCTGATCCAGAAAGGAAAGTTCGAAAACGGCGCCTTTACCCATATCGATTCCGAGGGGCGCCGCCACAACCAGG
>JAIOQL010000509.1 GCA_021413405.1 Leptospira sp. | reverse complement strand
TGGTCTTTTAAGAGTCCTGAATGATGACATTGTGATTGGAGGAGAAGGATTTGGTGAACATGGACATGATAATATGGAGATCATTTCTATTCCTATTTCCGGTTCCCTTGAACACAGAGACAGCACTGGAAGATCTGAAGTAATCCAAGAAGGCGAAGTTCAGATCATGTCCGCAGGAACGGGGATACGTCATTCGGAATTTAATCATTCAAAATCTTCCCCGGTAAACTTCCTGCAAATCTGGATATTACCTAAAGAAAAGAATATAGAGCCGAGATACGAACAAAAGAAATTCCTGATCCCTGATGATCATCTTGTGACTGTTGTCTCACCGGAAAAACAGGGGGATTCAATCTGGATAAATCAAAACGCTTATTTTTCTATTGGAAAGTTAAATAAAAAAATAGAATATGATTATACAATTAAATTCCCCGGAAATGGAATCTATATTTTTGTAATCAAGGGTCAGATCGAATGTATTGAAAACATTCTTAGCGAAAGAGACGGAGCCGGTTTTTCCGGATTACAGAATCTAAAGATTACAGCATTGACAAAATCTCAGATTCTGTTAATAGAAGTTCCCATGAAATAGAGAAAAAAACCGGCTTGATCACAGGAAGAATTAATGCAATTACAGGAAGAAGAAATGAAACTTCATATAAATATCGGGATTCCTGATGAAACTAGCTTTACAAATATAGCCGATGTTTAATAGTTAGATATTGAACTATTTTACAGGGGAGTAAAAATGAAGAAAAGATTTTCAATAGTATCGGGTTTTTTGGTTTTATTGGCTTTTACGGGAGTCAACGCAGGTCAATTTGAAGTTGATCCAGGTCATTCAAGTGTTAATTTCCAGGTTCGTCACCTGGTAACTAATGTTAACGGGTTGTTCACGGATTTCAACGGTAGTTTCACTTTTGATGAAAAGAAACCTGAAACTTCAAAGGTTTCATTCAAAGTGAAAGTAACTTCTATCAATACAAATGAGAAGAAAAGAGACGATCATTTACGAAGTGAAGAATTCTTTGATATTAAAAAATTTCCTGAAATGTCATTTGAAAGCACTAAGATTGCTTCGGCCGGAAAAAATAAGTATAAACTTGAAGGGAACCTCACTATAAAAGGTGTCACCAAAAAAGTTGTTTTCGATACTGAATATACCGGTACCGGAAAAGACCCATGGGGAAATGTAAAATCCGGATTTTCAGCAAGTTCAGTTATCAACAGAAAAGATTTCGGAATCAACTGGAATAAAACTCTGGACAACGGCGGATACCTCGTTGGAGATGAAGTAAAAATAACTGTAAATGTTGAAGCGGCAACAAAACAATAAATTGAAGGCGAACCAACTGTAGATGCCTACAAATTTTAAAGGAAGCACGGAAGAAGTTGAATCATTAAATGCATTCATCTGTCTTATGCGTGCTTCCGATTCTCTGAATTCCAGACTGAATACATTTTTAGGAAGTTCAAACCTCTCAGTCAGCCAGTTTGGAATTCTCGAATGTCTCTATCATCTTGGCCCGATTTGTCAGAAAGAAATCAGCACCAAGATTCTGAAATCCACAGCAAATATTACGACTGTTATCGATAACCTCGAAAAACGTGGTCTTGTTAAACGGGTTCGCCAGAAGGATGACCGTAGATACATACTTATTCATTTAACTGACAAAGGCAAAGGGAAGATTCAGGAAATTTTCCCCGAGCACATGTCACAGATCATGAAAGAAATGTCCATATTGAATAATACAGAAAAGAAAACTTTGCAGAAACTCTGCAAATACCTTGGAAAACAAACCAGATAAAAGTATTTTTAAGGATTGCAGGTACAGGTTTATTTTAAAAACTGGCTAAACGTGATAAGAGTGATATAAAATGGCAGAAGAAACTACCGAAACAAAGAAAAATAAAAAAATCTCAAAAATGAATACTTCTGAGATTGATGCTGCTTTGAAAAAAGCCCAGGAATCCATGAATGGAGACAAGAGAAAATACGTTCAGCATCTGACCCAGAGGAAAGCAGAACTCTCCAAGTAGTAGCAGCAATTGCTACAATTCATCAACATACACCATCAATTCGGCTCGAACATACTGTTTGATGGTTTCTCATGGCATATAAAGCCCGGACAAAGAATTGCTCTGATCGGGCCGAACGGAGTCGGTACAACCACACTATTTCAAATGGCAATCGGAAAGGTTATCCCTGAAAATGGGGAAATTATCCGGTCAAAAGAAACACAAATTTCTTTATTTCAGCAGATCCCTGATTTTGATGAAGAAAAATCCGTCATTGCAACAGCCCTCGAAAAAAACACCCTTTATCGGGAATATTCCCGGAAGAAGGAATTAATTGATAAACGCTTCGAAACAGTTTCACCTGAAAACCCGGAGTTTGAAACTTTACTCCACGATCAGAGTGAACTCGAAGAGTATGCACAATCCAAAGGTATTCACGATGTGGAATCAAAAGCAAAGAAGATTCTGAGCGGACTTGGTTTTCAAAACGATTTTTTTGAAAGACCTGTGAAAAGTTTCTCCCCCGGATTTCATCACCGGCTTGCACTCGCGATATCCCTTCTGAATCCTCACAACCTTCTTTTGCTGGATGAGCCGACCAATCACCTTGATGATGCTTCAAAACTCTGGCTCGCTGAGTATCTCCAGAATGTTAAAACAACTTTTGTACTGGTGACGCATGATCCGGAATTTTTGAATCTGACAACTGACACGATAGCAGAAATTTCTCTGAACGGCATAGTTGAATTCAAGGGTACGCTAAACGAATTTCTTTCGGAAAAAAATGAGCTTCATGAAAAAATGAAAATGCAATTCAAGAAAGAAGAGGCTTATTTAAAGAAGCGTGTAGAATGGATTGAAAGATTTCGCGCCCAGGCAACAAAGGCCAGGCAGGTACAAAGTGCGATAAAGAAACTTGATAAACGTGACCGGGTGGAAAGTCCTGAAGAACTTTTCTGGAATAAAAAACCTGACTATAGTTTCAATTTTATCCCAGATGGCAAAATCACACTCAGGCTGGAAAATGCAGAGTTCCGGTACAGCACAGAAGGCAAAGTTATTTTTAGTGATGCGAATGTTGAAATCTCATCCGGTGAAAAAATTGCACTGGTTGGACCGAATGGTGCGGGTAAATCAACCATGATGAGATGCCTCTTGGGACAATTTCCGCTAACGAAAGGATCCCTTTACTTCGGGCCTAAAACCAGGATCGGATATTTTTCTCAGACTCACGGTGAAGATCTGGATCCGGAACTTTCTCTCGTTAAGACAATAGAAAAAAAATACCCTGCTATGTCTGAAGAAAAAATGCGGACTACTCTCGGGCATTTTTCATTTTCAGGTGATATCGTTTATAAAAAAACTTCTGCAATGTCGGGAGGTGAGCAGAGCAGGCTTAGG
>JAIOQL010000070.1 GCA_021413405.1 Leptospira sp. | reverse complement strand
CCAGATAAAGGGTTTCCTGCTTTTTTGCCTTGATTGCGGCAACGGCACGGGTAATTTTTCTTGTAACAAACGTTTCGCCTCTTCGGGGAGATTCATGATTGAATAAAATCCCGTTTGACGCATGAATTTTGAAAGCCTCCCTGTAATTCACAACGATCCAGTATGCATATAATTTGGCGACTGCGTATGGAGATCTAGGATAGAATGGTGTTTTCTCTGTTTGCGGAACTTCCTGAACAAGTCCATATAATTCAGACGTTGATGCCTGGTAAAACCTTGCATTAACTCCAGTTTCGCGTATCGCATCCAGGAATCGGAGGGTTCCAACGGCATCTACTTCAGCTGTATATTCAGGAACTTCGAAGGATACACCGACATGGGATTGGGCAGCAAGATTATAGATTTCTTGAGGCTCAACTTTTTCGAGTATCCTGTTCAGGTTACTCGAATCAGTCAGATCTCCATAGTGGAGCTTCAGATTAGGGTTATTTGTGAGATGATCAATCCTATCCCGATTGAATGAACTGGCTCTTCTCACTATTCCATGAACCATATATCCTTTTTCAAGAAGAAGTTCCGTTAAATAAGAGCCATCCTGACCTGTAATTCCGGTAATTAGTGCGTTTTTCATATATTAAAGTTCCTTAAAGAATAAAATGTAGCATTTTTTATGTATTCGGGTTATCAACGTTTTTCTATAATTCCGGAATCAGTTTTGCATTTTTGATTTTTTAGGATTATTTAATTTTTACCAGTCAAAAACAATTAAATTTTGATTGTTTTCCAGTCCCCTTTTTTAAATTTCCAGATGAAAGTCAGCGATAGTCCCAAAAGCCAAATGAAGACTGAAAGCCAGATCCCGGTCGTTCCCATTTTCAAATAAATTCCCATAAAGTATGCCAGCGGTAGCATTAGTCCAAAAGAATAGAATAAATAGATAACCATAACCCAGTATACAAGTCCTGCACTTCTAAGCGCCGATCCAATTACCATATGATAAGCATCACCAGCCTGTATCAATGCAATGATTATCAGTGCAGGGTAGGCGTCTGCCAGCACATCAGGATTTTGCGAAAAAATTTCGATAATCTGGCGACCGAAAGCAATAAATACAATCCCCAGGCAACCCATCAATATTGCTGAATATAAGGCAGACCGGAATGCGCCCCTTTCTGCCAGGCGGATCTTGCCGGCCCCCATTGCCTGACCGAGAATAGTTGTTGCTGCTATCCCGAAAGCAAATCCTGGCATGAATGAAATCCCGATAATTGTCATGATTATCGAAGTCGACGCAAGGGAAATCATACCGATCATTCCGGAAAATTTTGAAAAAATCAAAAATGCGAAATGTGTAAATACCCCATCGATTCCTGGAGGAAAACCGATGCGGAAAACTTCAGAGAGGATCTGAAAATCAAATTGGTGACTTATCCCATTAAAAAATGTATTGATTTCCTTTTTAAAGAAAAATAGAGACATGAACAGGAATCCGATAAAACCGGAAATTGAAGAGGCGATTGCGGCACCATCGATCCCAAATCCGTTGAACCCGAGATTACCATAAATCAAAACCCAGTTCAGGAAAATGTTACTCAAAGTGACTGTAAATGCCGTCAGCATTCCAATGTATGTTTTTCCAAGCCCATTCAAAAATGCCCGGAAAACAAAAATTAGAAAGAAAAATACTGTCCCCATAGAACGAAAGGCAAGATAAGATCCTGCCTTTTCAATAATTACTTTGTCTTCATTTAGCAGGCTTACAAAAGGAAACGCGGTGTAATATCCGACAATTCCGAGGCCGACACCTGCAAATGCAGAAAAATAAACTGAAGTGAGTGCGATTTTTCCGACGGCTTTGAAATCTTTTTCTCCAAATCGTCTTGCTGTGAGGATTTGGACTCCGGTTGAAGCGTTGATTACAAATATCATACCGGTAAAATATGCCATTCCCCCGAGACCCGTTGCTGCGGTGGCTACCGGTCCGAGTTTGCCAACCATAATTGTATCAGCAACCTGAACTAGTGTATGGCTGATCATTTCCAGAAAGACCGGAAGTGAGAGAGTAAAGATTTTTTTACTGAGAGGCGTGTCCTGGAAGATCCTCCTGATTTTATGATACAATGTACGCATAAAAACCAATGTTTAAAGCGGAAGCAATTTAAAAATACAAATATGATTTTGGTTTACTCGGCAAGTGAATCATTTACTGTAAACATTGATCAGGGTTTTCCTGATTTTGCTCACTAAATATTAATGAACAACTCCAAAACAAAAGATTCTTATTTCATCGGAATTTTTGAAAAATATAATTTTCGCTTTTTGATCACTGATTGTTCCAATTCTGTCTCCGAAGCGGTAAATCGTCACAATATGAAAGAGTCGTCAGCTATTCTTGTCTCCAAGGCAATGCTTGGGGCTTTTTTCCTGGCCGGTCTCGTGAAGGATGAAATGACCGTCAGCATTCAGTTAGAAGGAAACGGGGAAATGGAAAGAGTAATGACTTATAGTAACCGGACAGGTAAAATGAGAGGAATGGCAAAATATCCGAATGTAGTTGCCGATGCAGGGGATCTGACTCTCGGCATTGGAACGGGGGTTCTGAGAATCACCCGATGGGGCGGGATTCAGAAATTGCACCAATCCATTACTGCGCTTTCTTCCTCGAATTTTGAGGACAATCTTTTGAATTACCTTTGGGATTCTGAACAGTTGGTTTCGTTTCTGAGCATGGATGTGAGAGAAAATCAGGAAAATGTTTTCTCATCCGGGATAATACTACAGGCTTTACCGGAAACCGAAGCAAGCCTCATCGAAATGCTTCAGGAAAAAATTCAGAGCATCGATTCCACCACTGCGGAACTTTTCCTGGGCGGTGCAAGGTCTGCCCTAAAAAGAATTGAAACTGTTCTCGGATCAGAGGCAAAAATATTGGAAGAAGGATCCCCGGAATTTTATTGCGGATGTTCGGTCGAGAAGATAAAAAATGTTGTGTCTTCGATGGGAAAGGAGGAAGCGCTCGATATTTTGAATGAAAGAGGTTCAATAGAAATGACCTGCGAATTCTGCAGGGAAGTCTATAAACTTGATCCAGAAGAAGTAAACATGCTGTTTTTATAAAGTATAATCCAAACAATTATTATTAGGATATCTTGAGTTGACCGAAGAGGATCTTTATAAAAAATTTCTTTCCGAAAAAAAGAAATTTCGGATTTTAAAAATTATTCTGGGTATATTTGGCTATTCTTGTCTTATTGCATACGTCTACGTCATTTTTTTTACAAAGAACCATGAACCAAAATTCGTTCTATTTGGTATTTTATCTGTCTATGCCAGGCTATCCGGGTTCGTACTGAATAAATACTGTGAAGTTCCGGAAGTTTTCGTTGGTCTTTACGCAACCGACGAAAATATTTCGGATCTGTATTATGATGCAATTGATCATCACCGGAATGAAATTCTGCTTCCATTGTTAAAGAATGTCTATGGGATCCTTTATCCAAAGGAAATGCTTGATGCGGATAAAAATAAAATTATCGGGATATTAGGTCAGCTTGGCAGTCATGATTGGAAAAGAATCGGGAGGCTCTACCTGTTGAAATTTATTAGTATAGTTTCATTGACAATGTGGATAATATTTTTGTGAACGAGTAGAAGCGAATATAGTTGCCGATCCGGTTTGATTGAAATGTTCGTAAACATTTATATCTATTTGAATTCTTGTTGCACGATATTTGCTCAAAAAATCAGCATAGACCTATGAAATATTACTCCGTTGCTGAAATTAATATAACAAATCGCCGATGGATTCCTGCGTATGTGAGAAATGTAACTAAGATTGTTGAAAAATACGGCGGTCGTTATTTGGCCCGAACTCCTAATATTGAAAAAATAGAAGGTGAAGAAGAACTTCCGCAGCTTTTTTTAATTATCGAATGGCCTTCCAAAGCTGAAGTAATGAATTTTTATAAGAGTGAAGAATACAAGCCATACCTTGAAAGCCGTAAAAATGGTTCGAAAGGGAAATTTATTCTGATTGCCGGTGAAGATATTAATAAGATAGCGCAAATCCCGGATTGAGAGAAGCGGCCTGATGATTTTCTTAGCGATGTGCCGGATCTTAAAAAGTATGAAATAAAAAATATCGCAAACCGGCTTCCTGAGGATTACGATATCTGATCCTGGACGGAATAGTTTGCTTAAGATCTGAAAAAAATGGAACCCGGATCAAAATCTCTGGTCTTACAGTCAAATAGAGGAGAAAATATGAAATTTAAAATTTTGAAGAAATTCTTTTTATTCCTGGTTCTGGGAGGAGTCCTTTTTGGTTTTGGATGCTCCAGACATTGGCACAACGCACCAATTGAGAAAAAAGCAGAATGGATAGTGAAACACCTTTCGAAGGATCTCGATCTGGATGAAAAGCAAATTCAGGAAACAAACAAAATCAAAGATGAACTGCTGAAAAAGAAAGAAGAGATCAAAGGATTCCGCGGAAAGATGTTCAATGAACTGATAAGCCAGGTGAAGAACGAGAAAATTGATCAGCTTAAACTAAAGGCCCTGACAGATGAGAAAACAGCAAGAGACAATGAAATGCATAAAGTTCTCATAGCGAAATTCACAGAATTTCATGCAATTCTAAAACCTGAGCAAAGAGTTAAACTGGCTGAAAAAATGGAAAAATTCAAGGGAAAAATCGACCGTCATTTCTGGTAGGAGCAGGAGATCTTGAAATAATATGAACGACGCAGAATTTGCCGGGATAGTTACCACTACCAAAAAAATTGTGCTGTCTGCAATCGAGAAGAACCTGTATGACAGGTTCTTCTTTGCAATTGACGATATAGTTCAGGAAACATACCTCCGGGCCTACAGAAGTCTCGTAGCGAAAAAATTTCGTTATGAATCAGAGCTGAGTACCTGGATATATACGATTGCCAGAAATGAAACTATCCGGATGAATCAAAAATTTGCAAGAGAAGAAGAGAAGATTAAAAAGTATACTGAATCTCTTGTTAGAAAGGAAACAGAAGTAATAGCCGATGAACCGGACATGGAAGTCTATAGGCAGATGATCAAGCGGCTGCCCCAAAAATACAGGGATGTTATAGAATTATATGATAAAGGGTTTACAGAAAAGGAAGTAGCAGGATCACTTCAATTAAAAATCGGAACTGTGAAGTCCCGGACATTCCGCGGAAAAGAAATATTAATGAAACTTATGCACTTAGGGGGAAACAATGGATAACCGGAAATTTAGCGAAAGGAT
>JAIOQL010000508.1 GCA_021413405.1 Leptospira sp. | reverse complement strand
GCAGTTCCCTGGCGGTTATAACTCGGTCCGAACGCAAGATCCGGAATCGCGTTTGCTTTCTGCAATTCAAGGTTTGCCTCTTCATATTTCAGAGTCTGGACTGCAATTTTAAGATCAGGACGGTTTTCAAAAGCAGTGTCAATGATCGAGGCAATTTGCAATCCATCCAGGTTCACCCGGTCGAGTGCGTCCGGTTCTACGATAGGCGACACTGTGAGTCCTTCCATGTCGGGAGAATTCAATAGCACCCGGAGAGCGGCTTCTTTTTCTTTTGCCTGGACAAACAGATCTGCTCTTTCATTTGAGAGGAAAAAAATCAGAGCCTTTAACCGCAAAAGTTCGGCTAGAAGAATTGCACGGTTCTGGTAGGACCGGTCTGCAAGGCTCGCTGTTTTTTCAAGAGCTGCAATGCTCTGGTCATAAAACCCAAGTGCTTCGCGGAGATAGTAGAGCTGAAAAAAACTTGTTCTGAGCTGAAATTTGAGAGCCCGTAGCACATCATAAAAAGATTCTTCGCTGATCTTTTTATTTATCTCTGCAACTTTTATCCGTTTATCAATTTTTCCGCCGAGAAGAAACAACTGCTGGATCTGTAGAGCAGTCTGGCCGGTCCTTGTGAAATCAAAATATCTCTGGGAATCAGGATAGAAAATCCCCTGGTCAAGTGAAATGCTCGGGTTAGCATAAAGACCTGCCTGTAGAATGGCAGCCTTCTTTACATCTATCTGGAATTTTGCGGCAAGCAGAAGAAGGTTGTTATTCACAAACATTTTTTCTGCTTTGAGCAATGATATCCTGACTTCCTTGCCCGGAACTGCCGCTGGAGGTTCTTCCGCACTCAAAACAGAGCAGAAGATAATAAGGCCATTCACAAGAATTGCTCTTAAAGTGTTATTTATCTTATGAAAGTGCACTAAAATCCTCCTTAAATAGATTCCGTTAGAATTCTACCTGCTTAGTCGCGGATAGACGCCCGGATCAGTCTGTAAACCAAGAAACTTGCGGAAATTGTTCAGGTTAAAGGAGGTGGAATGTCTATGAAAATATAGGAAATGGATTGAACTGGTGCGATGCTGCTGTATTGAAAGCTAAGGGTGTAGTTATTTATTTTTTCAAAATTGAGGTTTGATACCGCATTTTCGAAAAGATCAAAAAAATCAAATTTCCTTGATCCATGCAGATAAAAATCATCTTCCGTGTGATCAAAATCGTGAATCTGAAAATAGGAAGTCGTGGAACGGTATTCCTCTACTGGAGAAATCTTTCCGTCTGAATACGCAGAAAACAGCAGCGCAGATGTAAAAAGAATATAAAACGCTGCTTTATTTGATTTAAAAAATTTCATTTAGCTTAAAAAAAACTCTTTGAATCATTGGAATCATTCATTGGTTCCACAGTAAAGCCTTTTCACAGTGTTCTTATGAAAAAAATCTCTTTTGGACTTCATCCGCCAGTTTGAGTCCGGAAATTTTTGCTTTTTGCACAAGTTCCCAGAAGTAACGGTAAGTTGCACGGTCATGCAATTCACCTGCATGCTGGATCGGTCCCCAATCTGCATCCTGTGCTTTGATCAAAATCTCTTCTGCTTCAATAACTTCGCTATAGTCAGGAGACATAGCATCGAGGATTGCCTGGATCTGGGTTGGATAAATGGACCACATACGCAGGAAACCGAAATCGTTTCTGGCACGGCTTGCATCCTTGTAAGTCTGGTATTGATTTTTCAGATCAAGAGTGACATTGTGCGCAGGAATGACCCCATGGGCAAGTCCGGCAGCCACTACGGTCGCTTTTGCACGTCTCAGGAGTTCATGGTCAAACTGTCCCGGGCTTCTCATGCACACGGCTGGAATGGCTCCATGATGACCGGATACAAAGTCCATCAGACCAAAATCCAGAACCTGCATCCAGGGGAGGGCTGCGATTTTTTCCACTTCCGCCAGGGCTCCGTGAGTTTCGATCAGAACATGAATTGGAATTTCTCTCGTTATCCCATTTTTCTTGCAGGATAACTGAATGTGTGCGATCATATCAGCAACTTGAGCAGCTTTTGTTGGTTTTGGGATGGTTATATAGGCTATTTTATTTCCTGCACCTGGAACGATTATGTCAATATCCTGCTTCCAGTGAGCATTTGAATGATCATGAATCCTGACACCGCTCATATTGTGTTTGTTCAGTTCGGAATTCTGAATGCGCACTATCATTTCAGCGTGCTCCTGCTCTTTTCCTGTCTGGGCCCCATCTTCACACTCCATAGTGATATCAAAAAGTCCGCCCAATTTATTCTGGAGTTCGAGAGCTTTGGTAATCAGCTTTTCAGAACCTGCAAAATGTTCGCAGGAAGGAATGATCGGGAACGGTTTTTCTCCACCGAATAATGCGTCTTTAGGATGTTTTAGATGAGCCATGGGTTTACCTTTTTCATAAATTATAATTATTGAGGACAAGCGACTGATTTTTCAATCTGATTTGTTCTAATAGCAAAAGATTCAGGACACCGGATGGGGTAAACCTTATTTTTGGCAATGTAATTG
>JAIOQL010000507.1 GCA_021413405.1 Leptospira sp. | reverse complement strand
CGTCCTTCCCATTCCAGTCTGTATCTCATCGAAAATCAGAAGAGCATCATTTTCACGGGTAAGCTTTCTTGCCAGTTTCAGAAAAGATTCTTTTATCGGAATAATTCCAACCTCTCCCTGGATCAGTTCCATTATGAGAGATGCAACATTTCCTTTGTGTTTCTGGAATGTTGCACTCAGAGATTCTTCATTGTTCACTTCGATGAAATCAAAACCAGGAACAAGTTCTCCATAACCGGTGCGAATTTTTTCCTGACCCGTCATGCTCATTGCGGAAGCGGTTCTACCGTGAAAACTTCCGGTAAGGGCCAGGATCACCGGTTTTTCTCTTTTTTTCGAGAGGGCATATTTCCGTGAAAGTTTAAATGCAGCTTCATTCGCCTCTGTACCTGAATTACAGAAAAAAACTTTTCCGGGAAAACTGTTCAGGACGATAGCCTCAGCGAGTATTGCTGCTTCTTCGGAATAGAAAAGATTTGTAGTATGAAATACCTTGTCCGCCTGTTCACGCAGAGCTTCGATGATGTCTGCATCACTGTGTCCCAGGTTTGTAACAGAAATCCCGCAGGTAAAATCAATGTATTCGCGATTTTCTGTATCGAAGAGGAGCTCCCCGACGCCAAATTTAAATGCTACATCATACCGGTTGTAAAGCCCCAGAATATATTTGTTGGTTTTTTCTTTTATCTCTGCCAGTTTATTATTCAAAGTAATGTTACTCATTTAACCCCGCCAGTAGTATGAATTCTGCTTCCAATTGTCTTTCTATTTTTTTAGTCAATAAAGGAAACGATTTTTCTTGCTCCGGTTTATCCGGTGATTCCCGAAATGGAGTATCTGAATTATTTACTTCCGGTGCTCAGAAAAAAAGTGGC
Organism: Leptospira sp.; assembly: GCA_021413405.1. GTDB lineage: Bacteria > Spirochaetota > Leptospiria > Leptospirales > Leptospiraceae > JAIOQL01. The sequence goes on along the minus strand of JAIOQL010000507.1, from coordinate 270 downwards.
ATTGTAACTAATCAGAACCTCAATGTATAGCCAATGTTCACAATGAATATGTTTCTTACAATATGCTGTTCCTGGTAGGATCTTGTTAAATACTCTGATGCCCCACGTCCGGGAGTTTTAGCAATTTCATTTAGAACAGTCTGATTTTTAACCCCGGTAGTTTTAGAAGGATCTACAGTCATACCATCGTTAGAGTTTGTATCTCCATAAACGCCGGTTTTTGGATATACTCTGTCATTGTCATACAGATACAAATCGGGCCTGTATATT